>JAAYPH010000010.1 GCA_012519955.1 Candidatus Epulonipiscium sp. | reverse complement strand
GGATTTAATCGGACTATTGTAGAATTGAAACAAGGCTTAATAGATCTGAGTAGACAATATAATACTAGATTTAATCGGACTATTGTAGAATTGAAACTTGGATGTACAATCGATGAATTTAAACTGCCTGTGCGATTTAATCGGACTATTGTAGAATTGAAACAATTATGGCTAGGGAGGGACAAGCATGGATAAAAAAGATTTAATCGGACTATTGTAGAATTCGCATATGAACATTCCTTTTATTAAATCAACCGGCAGAATGATTAATAAATCTCATTCTGCTGGTTTTTTATATGAACTGTTTATTGAAGGAATTGTTATATGGTATGGAGAAATATACACTAAGCTAGAAAATGGGGGTAGCAGTATGATTACAATCAAGGAAATCGCTGAGATGGCAGGGGTCAGTACAACGACCGTCTGGAATGTGATTCATGGAAAAACCAAAAAAGTGTCTCCTCAGAATGTGGAGCGGATTCAAAAGATTTTAGAGGAACAAAAATATGTCACCCCTATGGGACTTCGGGCTTTGAAAAACGGAAAATCCAATATGATCGGTGTTGTCCTTCACGTTACAAAGCACTTTGACTTAAGCCTTGTATCAGACCCTTTTTACAGCAGATTGATTGGTGAGTTGGAAAGGGTACTGAATGCCGCAGGGCATTATATGCTTTTGTATTCTTCAAAAAGTATCGAGAGTATTTTTCAAATGGCTATGGCATGGAATGTAGAGGGCTTAATATGCCTTAACTTTTCCGAAAACGATTATCAAAAGCTATCTATTCTTGTAGATATCCCCATTGTTTCTGTAGACTTATTTAATATTGGAAACAGTAATCATAAATACTACAATGTAGGCCTTCAGGACGAAGAAGGGGGCTATTTAATGACCAAATATTTGATTTCTCAAGGCTTTAGGGAAATCTTGATTTTGGCTATTAGAGACTTAGGGATTGAGCATGAAAGAATTCTCGGTTACCGCCGCGCTTTAGAAGAAGCAGGTATTAAATATAAAGACAAGTACTTTATCAAAATTTATAGTGATGCAGTGAACAGGCAAAAAAACTATCAGGATTTATGTAAATTCATGAAAAGAGGAATGGCTTTATTTTTCCTTGCAGACTTATATGCTGTGGAGGCCATGGCCTATTTTCAAAAAAGAGGTTATAAAATACCGGAGGATATATCCGTTGCCGGATTTGATAATCTAAGCTATGCCCATCTTTGCACCCCGGGGCTTACGACGGTTAATCAGGATATAGAGCAAAAAGCAAGGAAAGCGGCGGAGATGCTCCTTAAGCTGATTCAGAAGGAACCTATTAAAGAGCATAATGTTTTATTACCGGTGAATTTGGTGATTAGAGAATCGGTGGGGCAAAATAGAAAATCATAAAGCAGGTGTGGAGTTCATTTCCGTACCTGTTTTTATTATGGGTCGTGACTCTGTTGAGCACGCAAAGCGTGAGAAATAAAAAGCCCTCCGGGTAGAATGATAGGATACCTCTTAAGTAGACAAGGGAAATAACTAAAATCTACTTAGGAGGTATTTTTATGCCTAAATCACCACATACTCCTGAATTTCGTGCGAGAGTTTTGCAAGGGAAACTCTTTCTTAGAAATAAGTAAGTTTGCCTTGCTTGTAAGATCAAACGCTCTTAATTCACAAGCGTGCAGAACTTCCTTCTTATAGGCAAATTGCCATATATTAAAAAATTTACTTATTATACTTTGGTTATACAAAGTGTACAAAACTAACCCGAAAAATTATAGTGAATTTAGAGGTTAATTAATTAACCTATTGTCCCAGGAGGGATATGGTGCTATATTTTAATTATTGAAAGGACAAAAACTTTCAACAATTTTATTAATTCATATTAAGGGGGAAGATTCATGAAGAGAAAAAGTTTAGTTTTGCTACTGGTGATGATGTTAATGAGTACTTTCACGTTATATGGCTGTGGAGGAGCAGGAAACACCACACAAAGCAGCACACAGGAAACTTCACAAGAAACCGCTCAACAAGGAGAAAAAAAGGCTCCTGCTAAAGTTGACATTTTCCAGAACAAATCTGAATTTGCAGAGCAACTTGAAGCAGCAGCAAAACTTTATATGGAAGAAAACCCAGAAGTACAAATCAATATCGAAACTGTACAGGGTGCAGACTATGCAACAGCTTTAAAAGCTAAAATGTTAAACGATGACAAACCAGAAATTTTCGGTATTGCAATGGTTGGGGTTAAAGAAGATTATGGCGATTACCAGGAAGATTTATCTGATCAACCTTGGGTAGAACACTTATATCCGGACATCAAGGAAACTGTAACAGTAGATGGTAAAGTACTTGGGCTTCCTGTAAGTATCGAAGGATACGGACTTGCTTATAACAGAGAAATTTTTGAAGCAGCAGGTATTGATTGTTCTACTTTAACTTCTTATGATGCGATCGACAAAGCATTCGCTACATTACAGCAAAAGATTGATAACGGCGAATTAAAAGACAAATATCCTCAACTGGAAGCTGTAGTAGAATATGCAGCAAAAGAAGCATTTATCTCAGGACTTCACTTAATGAATATTCCGCTTCAGGCAGAATTAAAAACAGCAAAAGCAGCTTTTGAAGCACAGGAAATCGAGCTTACTCATGCAGATTCCTTAAAAGCTTTAATTGACTTACAAACCAATTATACACCTGCAAGAAACAATAAATCCTTATTAAACTCCGTAGACTACTCTACTCAAGTTGGTGGAGGTCTTGCAATCGAACGTGTAGCAGTAATCCAACAAGGGAACTGGATTGCACCAGAATTAGCTAACGTTGCACCAGATGTTTTAGAGAAAATTGACGTTATGCCTATTCCATTAAAAGGAGTAGTAGAAGACAGTATCGCAGTTGGCGTTTCCTTCAACTGGTGTGTAAACAATCAAGCTTCTGATGCAGATAAAGCAGCGGCAAAAGATTTCTTAAATTGGTTATTCCAATCTGAAAAAGGAAAACAAATCGTTATAGAAGAGTTAAAATGCATCCCAGCATTTGATAACTACGAAGATTTAGACAGACTTGATCCATATTCAAAACGCGTTGCAGAATACATGGGACAAGGAAAAACAATGCCATGGGTATTCAGTGGCTATCCAAAAGGATTTGAACCACAAGCAGCAGCAGATATTCAAGGATATTTCGCTGGAGATATGACATGGGAAGAATGTGTACAAAAATTAAAAGAGGATTGGAAGACATTACGTTAATAATTGGGGGCAGACAGCATGAAGAGATCGAGAATTGGATATTGGCTATTTTTGGCACCTGTTCTCATCGCATTTAGCATGGTACAAATTTTTCCGGCTATCAAAGGAATCTATTACTCATTTACAGACTGGATTGGCGTAGGCGCAGATAAAAACTTTGTGGGTCTTGCGAATTATAAATATATCCTTACCAAAGACCCCCAGTTTATCCATGCCTTTGGCTTCACCTTTCTATTCGCAATGTGTGCCGTTATATTAGTAAATTTGGTGGGGTTTTTCTTATCATTACTGGTTACACAAAAAATCAAATGTGCGAATCTTTTTAGAGGCATATTCTTTATGCCGAACTTAATTGGGGGGATATTGCTCGGATTTACCTGGCAGTTTATCTTTGTGCAAGTATTTGATGCATTAGGAAAGGCATTGAATATGCCAGGTTTACAAGGATGGCTGTCTAATAAACAAACTGGTTTTTTTGGATTACTGATTGTAGTGGTATGGCAGCTTTCAGGATATATGATGCTTATTTACATTGCCCAGATTCAAAATATTCCTGATTCAGTATTGGAAGCAGCAGCGATTGACGGGGCAAGTGGCTTTTCAAAGCTAAAAAGCATTATTTTGCCCTTAATGGTACCGGCTTTTACGATTGGATTGTTCTTAAGCATTTCCACCTCCTTTAAGCTCTTTGACCAGAACGTCGCTTTAACCAATGGAGGTCCAAATAACAGCACCCAAATGCTGGCGTTAAATATCTATAATACCGCCTTTGCTGAAAATGATTTTGGGATCGCTCAAGCTAAAGCCATGCTCTTCTTAATCGTTGTTGCAGGTATTTCCCTTATTCAATTATGGTTTACAAAGAGGAAGGAGGTCGAAATGTAATGGTACAGAAAAAAGCAGGATTAGCAGGATTGACTGTACTTGGTGCGGTTCTTGCGATTATTTTCGTTTCACCGATTTTCATTCTGCTCAATAATTCCTTTAAACCATTAAGAGATATTTATATTGACATTTTGGCCCTGCCTTCTGGTTTGTATCTGGAGAATTATACTAAAGCCTTTAAAGCCTTAGACTTTGTTAAATCCTTTATGAATTCCTTAGGCATTACCATAGCCGCCACCTTAGCCATTATTATCACTTCATCCATGGCTGCGTGGGTACTGGTACGCTATAAAACAAAAACCAGCAGTATTTTATTCTCAATATTTGCCTGTGCTCAGCTCATTCCCTTTCAGTGCGTTATGCTGCCTCTGGTAGAAAACATGAGCAATATGGGCTTTATGAACAGGGCAGGATTAGTCTTTATGTATGTTGGATTTGGGTGCAGCATGTCCATAGTTCTTTTCCACGGATTTATTAAAAACATTCCGCTGGAATTAGAAGAAGCCGCAAGAATAGATGGCTGTACCATGGTGCACACATTTTTCCTGATTGTGCTGCCTTTATTAAAAACCATTATGGTAACGGTAGCCATTATCAATGTGATGTGGATTTGGAATGACTTCCTTCTTCCACAACTTATTATCAATAAGCCCGGCTGGCAGACCATACCCCTTAAGACATATATGTTCTTTGGGCAGTTTACGAAAAAATGGGATTTGGCAACGGCAGGTCTGGTACTGGGTATGATTCCGATCATTGTTTTCTACCTTACTTGCCAGAAATATATCGTTAAAGGCGTTACAGACGGAGCAGTAAAATAACAGGAGGAAATTGACTTGGAAAAGAAAGCATGGTGGAAAGAAAGTGTTGTTTATCAAATCTATCCCAGAAGCTTTAATGACAGCAATGGAGATGGAATCGGTGATTTAAAGGGTATTATAGAAAAATTAGACTATGTAAAAGACTTAGGTGTTGATGTGATCTGGCTGTGTCCGATATATCAGTCTCCAAACGACGATAATGGATATGACATCAGTGATTATCAAGGGATTATGAAAGAATTCGGTACAATGAAAGATTTTGATACATTGTTAGAAGAAGCCCATAATCGCGGTTTAAAAATTTTGATGGATCTGGTAGTCAACCATACATCGGATGAACATGCCTGGTTCATAGAAAGCAGAAAAGGAGAAGACCCTTTTTATCGGGATTTTTATATCTGGTCAAAGGAGAAGCCAAACAACTGGGAGTCGTATTTTGGAGGTTTTGCATGGGAATATGACGAAACGAGAAAGGAATATTACCTGCATTTATTTTCTAAAAAACAACCGGACTTGAACTGGAAGAATCCGAATGTCAGGGAAAAAGTCTATGAAATGATGACATGGTGGCTGGAAAAAGGTATTGATGGCTTCCGAATGGATGTCATTAACTTGATTTCTAAAATGGACGGTTTCCCGGAAGGAGAACCGATACCCCATACGCCCTATACGGAAAAAAATCCCTATGTCGTATGTGGCCCTCATCTCCATGAATACCTTAAAGAAATGAATCAAAAAGTACTATCAAAATACGATATCATGACTGTAGGAGAAGCCCTCAATATTACTCTGGAAGAGGGTAAGAAAATTACCGATGAGAGAGAGCATGAACTGCAGATGATATTCCATTTTGAACATATGAATGTAGAGTACCCCGGTAAAGAAAAATGGACAGATAAGCGTTTTAAGCTGGTGGATTTAAAGAAGATCTTGGCAAAGTGGCAGGATGGGCTAAAGGATCATGGATGGAACAGCTTATACTGGAATAACCATGACCAGCCCAGAGTAGTATCCAGATTCGGAGATGATGGAGAGTACTGGGAGCCCTCTGCTAAAATGCTTGCCACTTGTTTGCACCTGATGAAAGGAACCCCTTATATTTATCAGGGAGAAGAAATCGGAATGACCAATGTTAAGTTCCCGTCTATTTCTGATTATAGGGACATTGAAATTCTGGCGGCCTATGATAAATATACAAAGATGTTAGGTTATACCCATGAACAAATGATGAAATGCATTTATTCCTTTGGAAGGGATAATGGAAGAACTCCAATGCAATGGAACGATTCTAAGAATGCAGGGTTTACACAGGGCACCCCTTGGATTGGTGTAAACCCCAATTATACAAAAATTAATGTAGAAAAACAGCTGCGTGATAAAAACTCTATCCTTCACTATTATAAAAAATTGATTAAGCTGCGAAAGTCCCATGAAATCATTGTATATGGTGATTTCAAAATGTTATATGAAGAAGACCCGAACCTATTTGTATATGAACGTATATTAGAAGAAGAAAAAATATTAGTCGTTTTGAATTTTACAAAGGAAGAACAAACCTTTAACCCTCCTGAAGAATGGCTAGGCAAAGAAGCCGAAGTATTAATCTCAAATTATGAGAATGAAGGAAAAATTACAGAAAAAACTTTAAAGCCCTACGAAGCAGTAGCGTATTTATTAAAGAACTAAGCATCCCTGGGAACTGTCGCCGAAGTTTATTTTGGCGGGAGTTCCTAAAAACTTTTCATAAAAATGAAGCTTACTTAGAGACTATTGTGTATAGAGTATTCTATCTTAAAATGAATATGATAGAGCAGGGGATATCGTGAAGAAAAAAGATAAAAATACAAATTCAAAAAAATTATATAAGAAGCCAAATACTAAAGACAAACAGGCTTATTTTGGCCTGAAATTTAAAAACAATATAGGTATCGCACAAAAGTTGATTATAACCTTTATTATTTTAAGCATTTTGCCTTTAAGTGTTGTTGGGATATTTTCATATCTTAATGCAGAACAAACCGTAAAAAACAAAGTAGGCTCTTATTCCGGGAAAATGGTTGAACAAATTGCCATGAATATAGATTCTAAAATAGAAGAGTTTGAAAGAATCCATACAATGGTTAATACCAATATGAAATTAATGAACAACTTAGAATATCTGGACACAGTAAGCAGTGCCCATAAACTACAAACCGTTAAAGAAATTGACAATGATATAGTTTCTATAATAGCTTCAAACAATCATATCAGGGCAGCCAATATCATCAACAATAAAGGGGAACACTTCGGCTCCAGCTTCATAGCGATTTCAGCCGAAGGAAAGACAATCAATAAAAGTGAGCAGATTGAGCAATTAAAGAATCTGATAGATACTTCCGATGGAAAAGCCCTGTGGGTGACGGGATTATTTGATTCCTATGAATACATTTATTTGATTGCACAAATACGCAGTCTGGATACAGGTGAGCCCATTGGCGGTATAGTGATTAGCATTAACAGCAAAGGCATCCATTCAGTCCTTGAGAAAGCCAATCTAGGCAGCGGAGAGATTTTCTTAATCAATGAAAACAAAGAGATTATCTCAGGCATTGATGAAGAAAAATTAGGTATGGTGCCAGAAGATGAAATATTAAATAAAATTTATACTGAAAATCCGTCAGGCTACTTTACAGACTCTGATTATGTCATAAGCTATGCAACGACGAATAATGGCTGGAAGATCGTAACCAAGGAATCCGTTTCGGCTTTAATGAAGGAAATGGAAGCTGTAAAGAGTGGGACAATGCTGGTAGTTGTTTTATGCATCATTATTGCTATTGTTGTAGGGATGACGATTTCCTTTAGTATCTCAAATCCCTTAAAAGTGATTATGGATTTAATGGGAAAGGTCGAACAGGGAAATCTTATTATCAGCTCTCCTATTACAGGAAAAAATGAAATTGGGAGACTATCCAGCAGCTTTAATAAGATGATTGAAAACATCAGAAACTTAATTTTAGAGACAGATACCGTAGTAAAAAGAGTAGAGCAGGATACAGATGTTATTAGAACGGCTTCAGAACGATCGGCAACCGCAGCTATGGAGGTTTCCACTGCGATTAATGAACTGGCAGAAGGCTCCATGGAACAAGCAAAAGAAACAGAACATACCAATATGTTAATGGAGAAACTGGCTAAAAATATTAACCTTGTTATTAAAGAAATACAAGATGTTATGGATATCATTGAGGAAACAGAAAGCTCAAGGGATTATGCATCCCATACGATGGATCAGCTCAATGAAAAAACAAGAACTGCGCTTGCGTCTTCCCATACCATACATGGAGAAATTCAAGAACTAAGCGAAGAAACAAAAGAAGTGATTAAAGTTGTTAACGTGATAGAAGGCATCAGTGAACAGACCAATCTTCTTGCCCTTAATGCAGCCATAGAAGCAGCCAGGGCAGGAGAAACAGGGAAAGGTTTTGCTGTTGTTGCAGAAGAAATCCGAAAACTGGCCATGGGAACTAAGGAAGCCACAAGGATGATCGGTGCTATTCTTACGAACATCCAAGGCAAAACGAAGCGGGCTGTATCGGTTGTTACAGAATCCGATAAGATTTTTGAAGAACAAAAAGCTATTGTTTTTGAAACAAACAATGCTTTTAATAAAATGGCAGCATGTATGCAAAATATGATTCAGCGGATTGAAGAGGCTATGAAAAAGATTAATGATATCGAACTCCAAAAAAATCAATCGGTGGAGGCGATTGTTCATATTGCCGCTATAGTAGAAGAAGGGGCGGCAGCCATTGAAGAAGTAACTGCCACCAGCGAGGAGCAAGCAAGCTCCGCAGAACAATTATCCGTCTTGGCAAATAATCTTATGTCGGTGGTAGAAAGCTTAAATCATACCTTATCTCAATTTAAGATTTAGATATGGAAGATATTCCGTTTTACGGGATATCTTTTTTTTTACAAGTTTATTCTAAGGTTTTTTCTAACCTCTCCAATTCTTCTTTAGCTCTTTCAATTACATTGATGGAGTCTTTTATAAGCTCCTGCTGATTTTCTAAGGTTTCTTTATTCAAAGTTCTTTGATTATATTGAAGCTCGTCTTCAATTTCTTCCAATCGAATGCGTGCATTTTCAATGGCACGAAATTTAGATTCCATAGGTATTCTCCTTTCAAAAATATCATAGAATAAACATAGTATGTACTAAAATCGTAATTATAATTAGGGAATAGATTGAAGTAATATGTTAAATTTTGTATCATATAAATAGAATACTAATGTATAAAGGAGAAATATATGGCAGATTTTTACCAAAAACATAAGCCTGTAATACATAGGATTTTAATCTTACTTATGGTTATATTAGGAGGATATTTATTCTTCCAATATGTTTTTTCTTATATTGCACCTTTTGTGGTTGCCTGGATTCTGTCTTCGTTAATAGAGCCTATGGTAAGGTGGTTTCATAAAAAACTTAAATTCTCAAGAGGCATCTCCAGTATGCTGTCCATTATTATTATGCTTGTTTTTATAGGAACCATAGTTACAGGCATCTTCATGCGCTTCAGTGAGCAGGCGCAGGAGTTTGCCAAAGCGCTTCCCAGTTATTATGACAGCTTTGCCTACACGATAGACAATCTGAGGTGGAAAACAGAGAGCTTATTTTTTGGACTACCTATCAATATCCAGTCTCTTTTAATGGATAATGTAGATGAGATGATCAGAGGATTTTCAAATAAACTAGCGCCGGGAGTGGGCAAAGGCTCTATAAGCTTTGTGGCAGCCCTTCCAAATGCTTTATTTTTTACTATCGTAACTTTGATTTCAACCTTCTTCATGAGTAAAGATAAAGAAAAAATACGTGCCTTCATTGAAAGACAAATGCCTAAATCATGGGTTATAAAGATGGATATCATTCGGAGGGATTTGTTCGGAGCACTCCTTGGATATGTAAAGACTCAACTTATTCTCATGATCTTTACATCAACGATTTGTATGATTGGTCTTATGATTCTTAGATTTGAATATGCCTTTTTAATAGGTATTATCATTGGTATTGTAGATGCCTTTCCCGTCCTTGGAAGTGGTACAATTTTGATTCCTTGGGCGGCTTATCATAGTTTAACCGGTGATTTATATGGAGCAATAGGACTTTTAATCATTTACGGCGTCGTGGTACTCTTTAGACAGACCTTTGAGCCAAAGGTCCTGGGAAGCCAAATAGGGGTTTATCCTCTTTTTACTTTAATGGCGATGTATATAGGTATTAAATTATTTGGTTTCTTAGGCATTATTATAGGTCCTATCTTTGTCATTTTCCTAAAAACCATGCAGAAAATAGGTATCCTTCCTAAATGGAAATAATCTTGTATAATATTCCGAATTCATTTATAATAATCAAAAATGTAATGAGGTGTCTAATTTGAAAGAAATACATACCAGACAAATACAAGATGCAGTTGCGAAACTTTGTATGGATTCAAATTATTATTTATCAGAAGATATAAAAGAGGGGTTACTAAACTCTAAAGCCGAAGAAATAAGCCCATTAGGTCAAAGTATTCTTCAGGATATTATTGAAAATGCGGAAGTTGCAGAAAAAAGGGCGATTCCCATATGTCAGGATACAGGAACGGCAGTGGTCTTTGTTGAAATAGGACAAGATGTTCATATCACAGGCGAGCCTCTGGAAGAAGCCATTCAAAACGGCATACGAAAAGGATATCAAGAAGGATTTTTAAGAAAATCCATGGTAGAAGATCCTCTCCTTCGGGTAAATACCAAAGACAATACCCCGGCAATTATTCATTATTCCATCGTTAAAGGAGAACATATAAAAATCACTCTTGCCCCTAAAGGCGGCGGCAGTGAAAACATGAGTGCCCTCAAAATGTTAAAACCTTCTGATGGTATGGAAGGGGTAGAAGAATTCGTATTAAAAACGGTAGACGAAGCAGGACCGAATGCCTGCCCTCCATTAATTATCGGAGTTGGTATTGGAGGAAATTTCGAGATGGCGCCTCTTCTTGCCAAAAAGGCACTCCTTAGGCCCATTAATCAGTCTAATCCTAAAAAACATATTAAGGAAATGGAAGACAGACTACTTATGAAAATCAATGCACTAGGGATAGGCCCTCAGGGACTAGGAGGAAGTACCACAGCCCTTGGAGTCAATATCGAGGTGTTTCCGACCCATATAGCAAGTTTACCTGTAGCAGTCAATATAGGATGCCATGTCACCAGACATAGAACAGTTATTTTGTAGTTTATCGATACGTGCAATTTTTGCACGTTTTCTATTACATAGGAAATTCCTCTGAATTTCCTATGTAAAAAGCCCTTCGGGCAAAATGCACACTCGTGCGTATTGTATTTGTCAGCTTTGTAGACCGCGCTCGGCGCGAGAGTTTCGCAAACGAAACTCTTACTTACTAGGAGGGAAAATATGAAAAAGAAAATAACTCTACCTTTACAGGATGAAATCATTTCAACATTAGAAGCAGGGGATGAAGTATTGCTTTCCGGCATAATATATACTGGTAGGGATGCAGCCCACAAAAGAATGGTCGAAACTCTAAAAGAGAATCAACCTCTTCCTATAGAGCTTAAGAATCAAATTATCTATTATGTAGGTCCTTGTCCTGCAAAACCGGGAGAAATTATCGGAAGCTGCGGGCCTACTACCAGCGGAAGAATGGATGCCTATACTCCCATCATACTGGAGCAGGGGTTAAAAGGCATGATTGGAAAAGGAGAAAGAAATCAGGCTGTTATTGATGGGATTATAAAAAATGGGGCAATTTATTTTACAGCCATTGGAGGCGCCGGAGCCCTTCTTGCCGACAGGGTAAAGGAGGCTGAAGTTGTTGCCTATGAAGATTTGGGGGCTGAGGCGATTTATAAGCTTGTAGTAGAAGATTTTCCTGTTGTTGTGACGATTGATGCTAAAGGCAATAACTTATATGATACACAAAAAGAAAAATATAAAAAATTACTAAATAAAAATTGAGGGTGGGGATGATTATGATTTGGAACGAGCATATCGAATGTATGGGAAGGGAGGAAATGCGAGAACTTCAAGGAAAAAGACTTCGTCAAACCGTAGAAAGGGTCTATTACAATGTACCTTTTTATAGAAAAAAGATGCAGGAACTGGGCCTTGAACCGGGGGATATAAAAGGTATTGAGGATTTAGAAAAACTGCCCTTTACGACAAAGCAGGATTTACGGGACAATTATCCCTATGATTTATTTGCAGTACCTATGAGCGAAGTCGTAAGAGTGCATGCTTCCTCAGGGACCACCGGAAGGCCTACTGTAGTAGGTTATACAAGAAAGGACCTTACAACCTGGTCGGAAGTGGTGGCAAGATGCCTTTATGCTTCCGGGGTTAAGAAAAACGATATCATTCAGATTGCTTATGGATACGGTTTATTTACAGGAGGATTAGGACTTCATTATGGCAGTGAAATGATAGGTGCAACGGTTATTCCTATTTCCGGAGGCAATACACAAAAACAAATTCAGCTCATGAAGGATTTTGGAAGTACAGTTCTTGCTTGTACCCCTTCTTATGCACTATATCTTGCAGAAGCCATGGAAGAAATGGGGGTTGATCCTAAGGAATTATCCCAGAGGGTTGGGATTTTTGGGGCAGAGCCCTGGACAGAGGAAATGAGAAAAGAAATTGAAACCAAATTACACATAAAAGCCATTGACATCTTTGGTTTAAGTGAAATTATAGGCCCAGGGGTTTCCTGTGAATGTCATATGCAGAATGGACTACATATTAATGAGGATCATTTTATTCCTGAAACGGTAGATCCTAATACTTTAAAACCTGTTCCCAAAGGAGAAGTTGGGGAGTTGGTATTTACAGCCATCACCAAGGAAGCCCTTCCTCTTCTTAGATACAGAACAAGAGACTTAACGGCTCTTCATGAAGAGCAATGTGAATGCGGAAGAACACTAACCCGTATGGAAAAATGTAAAGGCCGAAGCGATGATATGCTCATTATCAGAGGGGTTAATGTATTCCCGTCACAAATCGAAAGCGTACTGCTTAATATGGGAGAAACCAAGCCTCATTATCTCCTTATCGTAGATCGTGTGAATAATCTTGATATTTTAGAAGTATGGGTAGAGGTAGAAGGAAGCTTTTTCTCGGATGAAATCAGAAAATTAGAAGCACTGACAGCAAAAATTAAACATCAAATAGAAAGCACCCTTGGCATCAGTGTAAAAGTAAAACTCGTAGAGCCAAAGACGATTGAGCGAACAGAAGGAAAAGCTAAAAGAGTAATTGATAGAAGAAAAATCTAAGGAGGAGATACTATGATTATTAAGCAGTTATCGGTTTTCTTAGAAAACAAATCTGGCAGACTCACAGAAGTTACCAAAACCTTAGGAGATTTAGATATCAATATTTCTGCCCTAAGCATTGCAGATACCGCTGAATACGGTATTCTTAGAATGATCGTAACAGACCCTGATAAAGCTTTCGCGGCATTAAAGGAAAGAGATTTTTCTGTAAGTTTAACTGAAGTACTTTGTCTTGCAACTCCCCATACGCCCGGTGCTCTGGCAAGGGCTTTGGAGATTCTTTCCAAGGACGGAATCAGTGTTGAATATATGTATGCCTTTGAAGTAGGACAAAAGGCATTGGTAATCATTAAAGCTGATGATATTCATAAGGCAATTGATACCATTACGGCGCATAAAATGGAGCTTATTGAAGCCAGCGATATTTATCAAATTTAATAGATGGATTATATTTTAACTGATTGACTCCCCTGTAAATTTTGTTACAGTGGAGTTTTATTTTGAAATAAAAGTACTCTTTTCCTGTGAGTTTAGTAAATATATTGAAAAGTTTGGGGTTTAAGTATACAATTATAGTTAGGTTGTACAATAGACAATGGCATAATGTAAGAGTAAAGAGGATGAAATATGAAGAATAAATACTTTGCAACTTTTGTTTTGCTTTTAGTCATTTTAATTTTAACCGTGACGGGACTCATTTTTTACCGAATTAGAAGCACCCTTAGCAATGTGCAGCAAAATACGGGAATCATCGTTCCCAATCAAATTCCGGTATATCATTTTGCGATGATCTATAAAGATGACGATGCACCGGCCTGGCTTTCCATCAAAAAAGGTGTAGAGAGAGCATCTAAGGAATTTAATGTAGCTGTAGAATTTAATGGTGTTGGTACATCTGATGAAGATGATTTATATAAATACTTAGATATTGCCATAGCTTCCAAAGTAGACGGAATAGTGACTTATGTCTGGGATGATGTTCAAACCGGTCTTCTAATTGACAATGCTATGGAAGAGGGAATACCGGTTGTCACCATAGGGACGGATGCGAAAGAAAGTAAGCGTATTGCCTTTGTGGGAGAAAATAAGTATGCTTCCGGCATTCAGTTGGGCAGAATGATGATTGCAGCCACAGGGGAGCAAGGAGAAGCAGTTATTTTAGACCGCAATAAACAAGGCAACGAATTAATGGCACAAAACCTGATGATCATGGGTATCCGAGACAGCCTAAAACAGTACTCCGATATTCATATCACAAAGGTTGAATACGATGATTCCAACTTTCTTGGCATTGAAGATGCAGTCAGCTCTTTGATTAAAAACAATTCAAAGCTAAGTACCATAGTATGTACCTCTGAAGAAGACACCCTGGCAGTGGCAGATATATTAGTGGATTTAAACAAGGTAGGCTATAATATTATTGGATATGGAGATTCTCCTGAGCTATTACGGTATATAGAACGAGGCGTTGTCTTTGGTACAGTGGATGTGGACCATGAACAGATGGGCTATGACACGATTCGCGCCTTGGTGGATATTAAACAACAGGGCAGAACATCTGCTTATTTTAAAGTGAATTCATTTCCAATCACAAGAAAAAATGTTTCTGAATATTTAAAGTCTGGAGAAGAGTAAATGAAGTTATTAAGAGAATTAAGAACCTTTTGGGGAAAACATACATTTAAAAAGCGATTAATCATTTATTTTACGGCGATGATTCTTTTAATGAGTGTCACCAGCATATTTCCGTTTTATACCATTAGCGTATTGATGGAGGAAATGAGTAATACCTTTGAAATGAACGTAAAGCTCAATGATCTTCATAAAACCCTTGGAGACTTAAACAATGTATATGAAGAATACTTAAACTTAAAATATTCAAGAAGCCTTGATGACTATTATAAATACTGCAATAAATTAAAAAAAGACGCCGATTCTATCAAAATCGATTATAGCAATATTGAAAATGCCCTGATGATTAAGGACATTAAAAATATGATTACAACGTATTTGGAAGAAACCGATGCTGCCGTTATGGCCCGAAGAGGAAGGGCAGTGGATGAATATTATTTATATTATACAAAGAGCAATAAGATATTTGGTTATATTAATGAATACATTCAAAAGCTTAATAACTCTTTGTTTTTACAAAATACAGACAGATATTTATCAGTAAATAAGAGAGTATATCTTGTAGAGACCTTAAATATAGGCGTTATAATTTCTGTTGTTTTACTCAATATAATACTAATGATTTGGTTTACCTATAACATTACACAGCCGATTTCTGAGCTTTCAAAGGCTGCAGACGAAATCACCCATGGAAATTATGATGTTCCTCATATAAAAGTGGATTATGAGGACGAAATAGGGGTTATGGCCCGGGCATTTAATCGTATGACCCAAAGTATCAGGGAGTATGTCAGTGAAATAAAGGAAAAAGCAGAATTAGAAAGCAGATTAAAAGAACAGGAAATGGAGAACCTCCGTATAAAGAGCGATCTTAAGGAGGCTGAGCTCCATGCCCTGCAAGCTCAAATCAATCCTCATTTTTTATTTAACACCCTTAATACAGGGGCGCAGCTTGCCATGCTTGAAGGAGCGGACAGGGCTTGTACCTTTATCGAGCGTACTGCAGATTTACTGCGATACAATCTTAGGAACTTAGATAAGCCCGTTACCATTGGAGACGAAATTAAAAATATAGACAACTATATGCATTTATTAAAGGAGCGTTTTGCAGACAGAATAGAATTCACATTAGAAATAGACGAAAGCATTCTTGATGTGAAGATACCCAGTATGATCTTACAGCCCATCGTTGAAAATGCATTGATGCATGGACTAGGGGATATGGAGAATACAGGTACGATATGGGTTAAGACCTATCGTACCGATTCCTTCGCGGAAATTTCGATTAAAGATAACGGCAAAGGTATTACAGAGGAAAGAATACAGGAAATATTATCTGGTCAAACAAGAGAAAATAATACGAATAATAGATCCAACGGTATAGCCATTAATAATATTTTAAGCAGGTTAAGGATTTTTTATAATCAAGACAATATCATGAGCATCTATAGTGAGATAGATGGTGGCACAGAAGTAGTTCTGCGTATACCTCTTAATTATGAAGATAGGAGGGATAGCAATGGTTAGAGTCATGCTCGTAGACGATGAGAAGATCGTAATAGATTCTTTACAATTTATTATAGAAAAGAATTTTGACAATGTGGAAATCGTTGAAATTGCCAGATCCGGCCGGGAAGCCATTGAGAAAATAGAATATGTCGTACCGGATATTGTGTTCATGGATATAAGGATGCCAGGGATTAATGGTATTGAAGCCATTAGAGAAATCAAAAAGAGGCATAAGTCGATTATCTTTATTGTACTGACTGCCTTTGATCAGTTCGAATTTGCAAAAGAAGCCATCAAATTGGGAGTCTTTGAATATCTATTGAAGCCTGTTAATCGTGCAAAAGTAGTAGAGGTTATTGAAAAGGCGATAGAAACCATTAAGGTAGAAAGAGAAAAGAGAAAAGTAGAATTGGAGTTAAAGGAAAAGCTGGAAACGGTTCTTCCCATACTTGAACACGGTTTTATTTACTCTATGATATTATTTGAAGACAATTACAAAGAACTTTTAAATTATAAAGATCTTTTTGATATAGAAGAAAACGGCGGATATGTCATGACGGTCGAGTTCGGGGAAGAAGAAAACGGAACCTTAGAAAATAAAATAGGTTACAGCGTTCGCAGCCAAGGCTTTTATCCCTTTTTTAGAGATACAATCAATATGCTTCGAAAATGCATTGTTGGTCCGGTCATGTTAAATCGTATCGTTGTATTTGTTCCCTGTGAAGCCCAGGCGGACGAATTTACATCCCGACTGGAAGCAGTGTCCTTTGCAGACAAGCTTTTTCAAAAGCTGTCGGAACGATTAAACTGCGGCTTAAAGATCGGTATAGGAAGAACCTATGAAGGGTTTGACTCCCTTAGCAATTCCTATGAAGAATCCTTAGAAGCCTTAAGAAGTCTTACTGCTGTAGGGGTTATGCATTATATGGATATGCCTAATGTAGTCCATCGCAGCCAAGGCTATCCTCTCCATAGAGAAAAACTTTTGCTGCAGAAGGTATCTGCGGGAGATGTGGAAGAGAGCTTAGAGGAACTTAATCATCTATTTGAATGGCTGGTAAGAGAATATGGAGACCAGATTTTAAAAATCAAGAATAAGCTGCTTGAAATTATTTTTTTGGTATATCGTATTGCCTGGGAATCCGGCATGGAGGAAGATACCAATGAAGTCTTTTTCCTCGAAAAAATGCTTTCCATGAAAGACATGAGCGAAGTGAGACTTTGGTGTAAAAAAAGGGTTGAACATGTGGCGGAGCAAATCCGCGCAAGCCGTGAAAACAGAGCAGGAACTCTAACAAAGAAAGCAAAAGAATATATCGACGCAAACTATGCAAAATCCATTACCTTAGAAGATGTTTCAAGAGAAATCAACGTAAGTCCCCAATATTTCAGTAAACTTTTTAAAGAAGAAACTGGTAAAAACTTTATTGACTATTTGACAAACATTCGTATTTCAGCTGCAAAAGAGTTATTATCCCGAGGCAATTTAAGCATCAAAGAAATTTGCTACCACATAGGATACAGCGATCCCAACTATTTCAGTAGGATATTTAAGAAGGTTGTGGGCGTAACTCCGACAGAGTATAAGGAATAGTTATAATGCATTAAAAGAACCATTTAAATAGGGGGGGTAACATGCATTATTTTAAAAAGGTATTCATATTGCTTTGCCTAGTTGTAATTTTTTTTGCTGTGCTTAAAGTATACTTTAAAAAAGACATCGTAGGAAAAGCTCAGGAAGACACAAAGGAAGACAAAATCATCATTGGCTTTGCAATGGATACCCTGGTTCATGAAAGATGGCTTAGAGATCGGGATATCTTAGTTTCCAGAGCCAATGAACTGGGGGCAGAAGTCATTGTACAGACTGCCAATAGCGATGGAGAAGAGCAAAAGAAACAAGTACAGTACCTTTTAGATCAAAACATTGATGTTCTGGTATTAGTACCCCATGATGCAGAAAGTGCAGCCAGCATTGTAAAAGCTGCCAAAAACAAAGGTGTAAAAGTGATTTCCTATGACAGATTAGTAAAGAAGGCCAATGTAGATTTATACATATCCTTCGATAATATTAAAGTAGGAGAATTGATGGGGCAGGCTGCCATGGAAGCTGTTCCAGAAGGAAATTATCTAATATTAAACGGCTCAGAATCGGATAACAATTCTTTTATGTTTAACGAAGGCTATAAAAATGTGCTGGGTGATAGTATTAGGAGCGGAAAGATTAATATTGTCAGCGAAACCTGGGTTAAAGATTGGCTCTATGAAGACGCTTTCAAATTCGTAGATGAAGTTTTGCACACAGATACCGAAATTAATGCCATTATTGCAGCCAACGATACCTTAGCTTCAGCAGCAGTCAATGCCTTGGCAGAAAGAAGGCTTGCCGGGAAAGTGGCGGTTATAGGGCATGATGCAGATCTGGATGCATGCCAGAGAATTGTTGAAGGAATACAAGTTGCAACGATTTATAAACCTATTGATAAAATTGCTAAGATTGCCGTAGAATATGCTATCAATATGGCAAAAGGCGGCTTGGTACAGACCGATGAGAAAATTTATGACGGAAAGTATTATATTCCTTATTACAGAATAGAGCCTGTACTGGTCACAAAAGAAAATATGGTAGACGTTATTATAGAAGATAAATTTCATGCGTTGGAAGACGTATATATGAATATACCTAAATCCCAGCGCCCTCAGGTGGATTAAAAGTAAGCTGTTCGTTATAGGACAGCTTACTTTTTTTAATGATAAAAAAATCCTATTTAGGTATAAAGTAATATAAAAATAGTGAAAAATATACAGAAGGGCATTAAGTATGTCTAGTTAGAGTTGTGCTATAATTACATCATCAAGCGGAAACGCTATAAAAAAGAGGAGGGTATTACATGAAAAAACTATTCACAAAATTAGCAGCTCTTGCAGTTGCGGGAATAATGACAGTTGGAATGTTTACTGGATGTTCTTCTCAACAAACTACTGAACAACCTGCTGGAGAACAACCAGCACAAGAACAACCAGCAGCACAAGCACCAAGTTCCGGTGGCAGTGTAGACATCGGTATCGTACTTCCAACAAAGGACGAACCAAGATGGGTGCAAGACGAAACTAGATTTATTGACGCTTTAAAAGATACTGATTACTCTGTAGAAATCTTATTCAGCCAAGGATCTTCTGCAAAGGAAAAAGAAAATGTTGAAGCATTACTTGCTAAAGGAATCAAAGTTTTAATTATCTGCCCACATGACGGTGCAGCAGCAGCAGCGGCAGCAGAAGCAGCTAAAGCTGAAGGTGTAACAGTAATTTCTTATGACAGATTGATCACAGATACAGATGCAGTTGATTACTATGTAACATTCGATAGCGTTGCAGTTGGTAAAGCACAAGGACAATACTTAATCGACAAAGCAAGCGGAACAGGCAACCCACTTTACTTATATGCTGGTGCAGCTTCCGACAACAATGCATTCTTATTCTTCGAAGGTGCATGGTCTGTATTACAACCAAAAGTTGCTGATGGTACTTTCGTAATCAAAAACTCTTCCGAAGCTGTAGCACTTCAAGACAAAGCTACATTAACTCGTGAAGAAATGAGTAAAATTATTTCCCAAGTAACAACAAACTGGGATTTCAACGAAGCTAAGAACAAAGCAGAAGCTCACTTAACAGTGGCTAAAGCAGAAGATAAAGGTGACGTATTTATTCTTGCTCCAAACGATGGAACAGCTCGTTCAATCGCAGACGTATTTGCATCTGATAAAGATGTAACAAGCTATGTAGTAACAGGACAAGACGCTGAAAAAGCTTCTATCCAATACATTATCGATGGAAAACAATCCATGACAGTATTCAAAGACGTACGTACACTTGTTAAAGATTCCATCGCAATGGCAGTTTCCTTATTACAAGGAACAACACCAGAAACAACTGGTTCTTACAACAACGGTAAAACTGATGTTAAAGCAAAACAAACAGAAGTTATCGTAGTTGACCAACAAAACGTAAAAGCTGCATTGATTGATTCTGAATACTATAGTGCAGACGAATTCACGGGTCTTCAATAATTAGTTAGAGAATAGTCAGGAGGGTATACTTCCTGACTATTCTAAAATGTGTGAATAAAGGAGCGAAAGGCAGCTATGGGAAATCAAAATTATATCTTAGAAATGAGAAACATTACAAAAGAGTTCCCGGGAGTAAAGGCTTTAAGTAATGTAAATTTCAAAGTTAAACAGGGTGAAATACACTGCCTTGTAGGTGAAAATGGAGCCGGGAAATCCACACTTATGAAAGTTTTAAGTGGTGTATATAAATATGGTGAGTACAGCGGGGATATTGTTTATAACGGACAGGTTCAAAAGTTTACAACGGTAAGAGACAGTGAAAATGTAGGAATCGCAATCATATATCAAGAATTAGCACTTGTTCCTGAATTAACAGTATATGAAAATATTTATTTAGGCCATGAAATTAAAAATGGCTCTATCATTGACTGGAATGCTACCATCGTAAAAGCTACTGAAATGTTAAAGAAAGTTGGATTAAACATTAATCCTGAAACAAAGATCAAAGACTTAGGTGTTGGTAAACAGCAGCTCGTAGAAATTGCAAAGGCTTTAAGTAAAAACGTAAAATTATTGATTTTGGACGAGCCTACAGCAGCACTTAATGAAGACGATAGTGAAAACTTGCTGAAATTATTAAAAGAATTACAAAAACAGGGAATTACATCTATAATGATTTCTCATAAATTAAAAGAAGTTTTAGCAATTGCAGATACAATTACAGTATTAAGAGACGGACAAACAATTTGTTCTATGGATAAAGAGAAAGATGAAATTACCGAAAATCTAATCATTAAAAACATGGTTGGTCGTGAACTCACCAATATCTATCCGCCAAAAGATTTTAAACACGGAGAAGAAGTTGTATTAGAACTTAAAAACTGGAGTGCCCATGATACAAGTCTTGGAAGAGACGTTCTAAAGAATGTTAACATCAAGGTTAAAAAAGGTGAAATCGTAGGATTAGCTGGATTGATGGGTGCCGGAAGAACAGAACTTGCTCAAAGTATTTTTGGAAACGCGAAGGATTACAAATTACAAGGAGAATTATTTGTTAACGGAGAAAAGAAAGTCTTCAAGCAACCCAGCGACGCTATCAAAGCAGGTATTGCATACGTAACAGAAGACAGAAAAGGTGACGGACTAATACTTATTCAAAATATTAAACAAAACATTTCTATTTCCAATTTACAATCTATAGCATCCAATAGTGTGATCGACGAAAATGAAGAAATTATGATTGCCAATGGATACAAAGAAAGTTTAAATATTAAAGCACCAAGCATTGAACAGATCGTTGGAAACTTAAGTGGTGGAAATCAGCAAAAAGTTTCTTTGGCAAAATGGTTATTTGCAAAGCCAAATATTCTAATACTGGATGAACCAACCCGAGGTATTGACGTAGGGGCTAAATATGAAATTTATACTTTCATGAACCAGTTAGTAAAACAAGGCATGAGCATTATCATGATATCTTCTGAGTTACCGGAAGTATTGGGTATGAGTGACAGAATCTATGTTATATCCGAAGGTAGAGTTACTGGTGAATTACCAATAGAAGAAGCTACCCAGGAAAGAATCATGGAAATGGCGACCAAGGGGGATTAAAATATGAGTCAGGTGGTAAAAAGTCAAAGTAATACAAATCCAGTTGACAACCAAGGAGGAGCGACTATGAGCTTTTTTCAAGAATTAAGAGTGTTATTAAAAAAGAATATTCGTGAATACGGAATGTATATCGCACTCGTTGTGATTATGGCAATCTTTTCTTTTACAACGAATGGGCTTTTTATGTCTTCAAGAAATATCAGTAACTTAATTAACCAAACAGGTTATATTGCAGTATTAGCAGTTGGTATGACATTGGTGCTTATTATCAGACAGATTGACTTATCCGTTGGTTATGTAGCAGGATTTTTAGGCGCTATAGCAGCAATTATGCTTACCAAAATGGGATTGCCTGTAATCGTTACATTACCAGTTATTCTTGTTTTAGGAATAATAATTGGTTTATATCAAGGATTTTTAGTTGCTAAACTTAGTATTCCTTCTTTCGTAGTAACCCTTGCAGGAATGTTAATCTTCAGAGGTGCATTGCTTCGTGTTACAGAAGGAAGCGGTACAATCATCATCGATAACAAAGCATTCAATGCTATAGGAAATGGATTCATCCCTGATATCACTAATGGAAGAATTCATATCTTAACACTTATTTTAGGAGCAGTAGCAGTTGCATTATTTATCTGGACTGAACTTAAAGCAAGAAGAAATAAGCTAAAATATAATTTCGAAGTAATTTCTCCAGCTATGTTAGGTGCTAAAATCGTACTTGTATCCGCAGTTATTGGATACATCACATGGATCCTTGCAAACTACAACGGATTATCCTGGACAGTAGTTATCGTAATTATAGTAGTTGCTATCTATCATTTTATTACAACCAAAACTGTTGTAGGACGATATGTATATGCAGTAGGTGGAAATCCTGAAGCAGCAAAATTAAGTGGTATTAATGTAAATAAAATCATATTTATAGTATATGCATCTATGAGTATGTTAGCGGCATTATCCGGTATTCTTTATACTTCCAGATTACAATCTGCAACCACAACAGCAGGTACAGCATTCGAGCTTGATGCGATTGCATCTGCATATGTAGGCGGTGTATCCGCAGCCGGTGGAGTTGGTAAAGTAACTGGATCCATTGTTGGTGCATTGGTTATGACTGCATTAACCAGCGGTATGAACCTTATGGGAGTAGGTATTTCTTACCAATACATCATCAAAGGTATCGTACTTGTAGGGGCAGTAGTATTTGACGTAATGACTAGAAAAAAATAACAGTGAGTCAAGGTATTTATAATAACCAACGTCTGTTGTATAATTAATATAGACAGATGGGGGGGGGATATATGAAGAAAGTCAGCGATAAGATGGTACTTACCACACTGCTCATCATTATAGTTACTGCGTTAGGGATAGGCATTCCAAGTTACCATACAACTGTTACCCAAAGCGATCAAATACTATATACCCAAATGGACCAGCAAACAGCCAGTCTTTTTGGAATTGTGGAAGGCTTTAGGGCGGTAGCACCATCGGAAGAAGCGGCTAAAAAACAATTTACAAAATATCTTTCAAATCGCGTTATAGGTAAAACCGGGTACGGTTTTATAATTAGTGGAGATGGTAAATTCGTTCTTCATCCCAAGGAAGAGTTAATCGGTACCGATGCACTGCAGCATCAATTTGCTCAAATCATGCTGGCAAATAAAGACAACGTTAATAATAACGGATATGGTCGTGCAAAGGTAAAAATGGTTTCTTATTTTTGGGAAGGAAAAGAAAAGTTTGCATACTACACATACCATCAAGACTGGGATATGTTCATTGCCCTAACCGGTGTTTATGATGAATTTATCGCTGCACAAAAATCTGCATTGTGGACGTTACTAATTTTCGGAACAGTCGTTTTGATTTCCGCAGCAATTCTTGTGTATGTGATTATGACTCAGCAGATGAAGCCAATAGTATTGCTGTCTAAGGCAATGAAAGAAGTAGAGAAAGGAAATCTCAACGTAAACATGATCACAGTAAAGCGTAAAGATGAGATAGGTGTTCTCGCTAATGGCTTTAATGGAATGATTAATACTTTAAGAGAATTAACATCCAATATTAAAAATACTACAGAAATTCTTCATACAGCAATACAAGATACAAAACAGGGGATCGATCAAACCGTAAGCAGTTCAAGAGAAGTTGCAAGAGCAATCAATGAAATTGCCGGTTCCAATCAAGCCCTGGCATTGGACGTAGAAAAAGGTACGTCGGCAATGCAAGTTATCTCCAAATCTGCCCAACATACAAGGGATACCATAACCCATATGAATAAAATTACGGACGAAGTAGAAATTGCTGTAGAACAAGGAAGCATGGCAACAGAAGATTTGACGGCTAAGTCCAATGAAACCATGAAGACTTTCAACTGGTTAAATGAGCAGATTAAATTACTTGAAGAAAAATCGAAAGAAATTTCTTCAGTTACGGGGGTTATACGTTCCATTTCGGAACAAACAAACTTATTATCCTTAAATGCGGCTATAGAGTCGGCTAGAGCAGGGGAAGCCGGAAAAGGTTTTGCCGTAGTAGCCGATGAAATCAGAAAGCTGGCTATAAAATCTGCAGAGCAGACTACTTCTATCAATAATTTTATAGGAGAAATCCAGCAGCAGATTAAAGGTGTAGTGGAATATATGATCAAAGGTCAAGAGACTGTGGAAGAGCAGGATCAGACCGTTAAAAAAACAAATTTAGCGTTATTAGAAGTTCGCAATAAGATGCAAGACATGTCTGAGTATATCAACATGATTACAAAGCAAGTTATTGAAGTAGCTAAAAATACGGAAAGCAGTGTAGCGATGGTAGAAAGCATATTAGCTACTTCCGAGCAAACCTGTGCGAATTCTCAAGAAGTAACAGCATTAACAGAACAGCAATTAGCGAGCGTACAGACCATAGAAATTACGGTCAATAAGCTCAATGATTTATCAAATAATCTCTCTCAAATGGTGAATAAGTTTACCTTATAATCACCTGGAAAGGACAAAGGTCATAAATTTGACTTTTGTCCTTTTTTCATTGCATAGGAAATTCATCCGAATTATAATAAAAAGCCCTGTAGGCAGAATGCATATTTGCGTATATTGTATTTTGTCGGAATTGCGACCGTGTTGGGAGTTTAGGATTTTCAAAAAATAGAAGGTATTGATATTTTTAAATAAAAGAGATAACATTAAAGCCAGTATAAGTATAAAATATTTTATAATATTATGTTTAGGAAGCACCCTATTTTTTATCCTTTACTTAAAGCCAATTTGAGGGGGAAATAGAATGGCAGAAGCATTATTGGTAGGAAGACAGGTTTTACTCATATTTTTATATGTTTTGATAGGGATATTCTGTGTTAAAAAGAAAATCATTACTTCGGAGTCAGGGAAAGAATTTTCTAAGTTTATAGTAACGGTTATCATGGTTTGCCTTATCATCAAAAGCTATATTCGCCCAATGGAAACAGAGCATTTATTAGGTATAGTTTTGGCAATTGCACTTGCGGCGCTGTTCCATATTATAGCGATTATTGCTTCAACTTTTCTTATAAAAGAAAGAGAAGACGTAAGGTATCGGATTGAAAGAATGGGTATCGTATATTCAAACTGTGGTTTTATGGGGATTCCTTTAATCTATGCAGCAGTTGGGGATATAGGGATATTTTATGCAGTGGCTTATATCAGTATCTTTAATATCGTACTATGGTCCCATGGTGTGATGATGCTTAGTGGTGAGAAAAAATTTAATATTAAATCAGTTCTCATCAATCCGGCTCTTATTGCTTTTACGATAGGGTTTATTATTTATACTACACAAATTCCTATTCCTAATATGATTGTAGATACTTTAGGAAGTATTGCGGATATGAATACGCCCTTAGCCATGATTACAACAGGAGTTTTTCTGGCAAACATCGATTTAAAATCTACATTTGCCAATAAGCGTATATATTATGTTACAGCCTTGCGATTAATTATTCTTCCAATGATTATGTTAACCCTTATTAAAGTACTGGGTGTTTCAAGCTGGATGTCCGGAGCAAGTAATGTGGTGATGGCAAATGTCATAGGCTGTGCTTGTCCTGCGGCAGCATCCATCACCCTATTTCCCGTTAAATATGGTATGGATGGAGAATATGGGGCACAGATTATTGCCGTATCCACCCTGTTGTCTATTATAAGCATACCGGTTTTTACGTTTATAACGAATATTTGGCTATAAAAGCTTAAGATAAGGTGATTGTATGCAAATTATTATTGCACCAGATTCTTTTAAAGGCAGTATGAGCGCCCTGGAGGCTGCCAATGCCATAGAAAAGGGCGTCAAAAAGGTATTTAAGAACGCTACTACAATTAAAATTCCCATAGCTGATGGAGGGGAAGGAACAGTAGAAGCCATTGTTATGGGGGCTAATGGGATAATTAAGGAAACCACTGTAACCGGTCCCCTGGGAGAAAAGGTTAAAGCCCATTACGGTATCCTCCCCGATGGCAGTGCTGTGATTGAGATGGCAGCAGCATCGGGCATTACCCTTGTGCCAAGCGGTCGACTCAATCCCATGGAAGCAACCACTTATGGAACAGGAGAATTGGTTAAGACTGCCCTTGATGAAGGGGTAAAGAAAATCATCATGGGCATCGGAGGCAGCGCCACCAACGATGGGGGCATGGGCTTTGCACAGGCTCTTGGGGTTGTATTTAAAGACGAAAGAAGGCAAACCCTTAGGATTAGGGGCTAAATATCTTAAAGACATTCATACCATTGATGTATCAGGAATAGATCCCAGGATTAAAGAGACCCAGTTTATTGTAGCCTGTGATGTAAAAAATCCCCTCTGTGGAGAAAATGGCGCTTCGGCAGTTTACGGACCTCAAAAGGGAGCAACGCCCCAAATGGTAAAAGAATTAGATCATGGTCTAAGACATTACGCATCCGTTATAAAAGAGGTACTGGGAAAAGATATCATCCATGTTGAAGGAACAGGAGCAGCAGGAGGCCTGGGAGCAGGGCTTTTGGTATTTTGCAATGCTGTTTTACAATCAGGAATAAAGACCGTTTTAGAAGCAGTTAATATTGAGCAGCACCTGAAAGACACCGGCTTAATCATTACAGGGGAAGGAAAAATCGACGGACAGTCTGTTTTCGGGAAGGGTCCTGTAGGGATTGCAGAGGCAGCAAAGCCCTATCATATTCCGGTGATGGTCCTTACGGGAGGAATAGGGGAAGGTGCTTATAAAGCCTATGAATACGGCATATCTTCTATAATGCCTATTGTTAACGGTTCAATAAGCCTCGAGGAATCTATGGGTAGAGGCCGTGAACTCATCGAAGATGCCTCAGAAAGAATGATGAGAATTCTAAAAGCAGGGATGTTAATGAAATAAAAGAGGATTAACCCTTGACAACTCGGGGTTTTATGCTTTATCATTAAGCCAAATAAGGATAAAAACAGTGAAGAGGAATCATAAATAAAGTTTTTTCACAGAGAGGAAATCGTTGGTGGAAGATTTCTAAAAGCTTATTTATGTCCCGCCTTGGAGTTCTGCATGATGAATGCAGCGGTAGCTTTGCTATCGTTATTAAAAATGAGAGATGCGTGATATTAAAATATTTAGTATTTTTAATATCTTAGCATTATTAGGGTGGTACCGCCGATAACCTCGGTCCCTTTCTGGGATGGAGGTTTTTTTTATTGTCGGATTTGCCGACTGCGCTCGGCGCGAGAGTTTCGCAAGCGAAACTCTTTCTAGTTTCTATCTTATAAAAAAATAAAGAAGGGAAATGAATATGGGAAAAGATAAGAAATTCGTTCAAGAAATAACCGATATGGAAAAAGACTTTCCACAATGGTATACCGATGTGGTTAAAAAAGCAGAACTAATAGACTACTCCAGTGTCAGAGGATGTATGATTCTCCAGCCTTACGGCTATGCCATTTGGGAACTGATTCAAAGCCAATTGGATAAGCGTTTTAAAGAAACAGGCCATAAGAATGTTTATATGCCTATGTTTATTCCAGAAAGTCTGCTTCAAAGAGAAAAAGACCATGTTGAAGGTTTTGCGCCAGAAGTTGCCTGGGTTACCCATGGGGGAAGTGAAAAGTTAACCGAACGCCTTTGTGTCAGACCGACATCCGAAACCCTGTTTTGTGAACACTATGCCAATGTGATTCAATCCTACAGGGATTTGCCAAAGTTATACAATCAATGGTGTTCCGTTGTGCGTTGGGAAAAGACCACAAGACCTTTCTTAAGAACTTTGGAATTCTTATGGCAGGAAGGCCATACAGCCCATGCAACAGCTGAAGAAGCTCAGGAAGAAACCATTAAAATGTTAAATGTTTATGCAGAGTTTTGTGAAAATATCCTTGCCATTCCTGTAGTTAAAGGGAAGAAAACCGATAAAGAAAAATTTGCAGGGGCACAGGCAACTTATACCATAGAAAGCTTAATGCATGACGGAAAAGCTCTGCAATCCGGTACCAGCCATAACTTTGGAGACGGTTTTGCAAAAGCCTTTGGCATCCAATATACAGACAAAAACAATGAATTAAAATATGTTCATCAAACCTCCTGGGGAATGACCACAAGATTAATCGGTGCAGTGATCATGGTTCATGGGGACAACAGCGGTTTGGTACTTCCTCCAAGAATTGCACCAACACAGCTCATCATTATTCCTATTGCTGCTCATAAAGAAGGGGTACTTGAAAAAGCCCGTGAATTAAAGGACAGACTTTCTTCCATCGTAAGGGTAGACTTAGATGACAGTGACAAAATGCCCGGATGGAAATTCAGCGAATATGAAATGAAAGGGGTTCCTTTCCGTTTAGAAATAGGACCAAAGGATATCGAAAACAACCAAGTGGTATTGGTAAGAAGAGATACAAGAGAAAAAATCGTTGTTTCTATGGATGAATTAGAAACAAAAATACCTGAACTTATGGATACCCTTCAAAAAGACTTATTAGAAAAAGCAAGAGCTATGAGAGATGCAAAAACCTATGTTGCAACGAATTTTGAAGAATTTAAGACTATCGTAGCCAATACCCCAGGCTTTATCAAAGCAATGTGGTGCGGAGACGAAGAATGCGAAAATAAAATTAAAGAAGAAACAGGTGCTACCTCCAGATGTATTCCTTTTGAGCAGGAAAAAGTAGCAGATACATGCGTATGCTGCGGAAAGCCTGCAAAAGATATGTTATACTGGGGTAAGGCATATTAAAAAAACGAAAAGTATGTATGAGAAAAATAATGTATTCATTATTTTAATTTTAGCTCGTACATACTTTTTTCTTATTTTATGTAATTTCTGTGACGATGCAAATATACTCTATGTATCTTTTAAAATTTAAGTATTTGATTTTAACTTTTAATCTTTATTATTTAGCACCAATTTTAGCAACAAGAATATCAATGCCTGAATTATTTCTGTGAATGGAAGTTCTTCTATTATCATAAGTGCCTCTATGTGTATATTTTAGAACTGGCGCATCCCACATTTTTAAAGCTGCGTCATAAACCTTTTCATATTCGGTAGGATAAACAAGCTTTAAAACATCTTTAAAAGCCTTTAAACTATTAGTATCTTTTTGTAACAAATCTATATAATAATCACCTTCCTCTAAGTAATTTATCGAGTCAAATGCTAGTGTTCTTGTATCTTGCTTCGTTTTGGGTTTATTGGTGGGGTGATAGCTTACTGCTCCATCCACTACCGCCGTTGCATTATTAGGATATAGAGCTAAAAATTTATTTAAAAGAACATCGCCTACATCTTCCCTAACAATTGTCTTAACCTCTGGAATTTGCCTTTGATTAGGTTCTAGTATTCTAATAATAACTGTACAAGCTTCTGCTCTTGTTAAACTGTTATTTGGCTTAAAGTTATTATCAGGATAGCCGGCAATGATACCATTGGTATAGGCTGTTAGAACATAAGATTTATAATCTGTGCTAATCTTTGAGTAGTCTTTAATTTGGTCAATATATACTTGTTGTCCTGTTAATGCTTCTTTTTTAACCTTTGTAGCAGTAAGAACAGCTATTTTAGCCATTTCCTGTCTTGTAATCGGAGCGTTTAGTCGATCCCCTTGGAAGGTATTTTTTTCAGTTTCCTCAATAAGTCCTAGTTCTAACGCTTTTTTAATATAATTGTCTGCCCAATGGCTAGTATTTGACTCTTCTATTTCTAAGCCTAAAGAGCCAACCAGGGTTTTTATAAACTCTGCTTTGCTCATGATTTGTCCAGGCTTAAATGTTTCATCGGGATATCCGCCGATCCCACCTAATTCGACCAGCCTTGTTACGGTACCGGCATACCAGTCCGAAGCACTTACATCTTTAAAGCTTATTTCTGCTGCATATACTTGTACCATCATGCCTAAGGATATGATGAATGTCAAGATTGCCGCAACCCTTTTCTTCTGCATTGTTCTTCCTCCTAGTTTATTTAAAATTTATAATTTTAGGTATATTATAGCATAATTTAGATAGACTTTATGGAAAATATTATGAAAAAGATAGATTTTCTTAATGATTTTATAGAAAGAAATAAGTAAAATAATATTAAACTCAAAAGAATGATTAATAAGGTAGTGTAAAGTAGCTTATGAAAAAGTGAGATATAAAAAAATCACTTCATCTGGAAGTTTTAAAAGCTCAAGTTGTAGTTGATGGTTAGCTTCCGCCACCCTTGATGGCGCAGAAAACAATGCTC
>JAAYPH010000102.1 GCA_012519955.1 Candidatus Epulonipiscium sp. | reverse complement strand
TTAAGAGACTTCTTTTCTCAGTGGATGAACGCTGAAGAATTACCGGAATTTTAATCGTTTAAGAGGGGTGAAATAATGAAAGTCCTTGTTATTTACGAAGGGGAAAAGCAAAATACACTTCATCATATTATAAAAATTGTCTCAAACACCTTAAAAGAACTTCAAGTAGAAGTTGAAGAGATTTTACTGGATGCATATAATATACCCTATTATTACGGAGATATTCATAAAGATGTACAGCAGATTGTGAACAAAATTAAGGAAGCAGATGCAGTGGTGTTCGGGTTAAAAGTAATATTGATGGCACCTTCCGGAGTATTTAAAGTGTTTTTCGAGCATTTAGCCAACCCTGCCTTTAAGGCTATATTAAAAGACAAATACGGTTTTTGCATTGGCTTAACCAATACAACGGGAGAAAGGGAAACTGTAGAATATGCTCTAAGGACCTGGGAATTCCTGGGAGGAATAGAAGGGGGACGCATGGCGCTCTTTGCTTCAAATCCTAAAGAAATTGAAGAGATTAAAGAGCCCATAGAAAAAAGGATAGAAGATTTTTATCGTGTAGTGAGACAAGCAAGACAAAAGCTTCCTACCAGCGATAGAAGTTTAGAAGCAAAGTCAGAGCCAATACAGGTGATTAAAGAAGTACAAGGGATTAAAGAAGAACCCCTTAAGGCTCCTGAAAAAAAGATAGCCTCATGGACTCCACCTGTAGTGACAGCATCTGTAGCCCATGAGTCTGCAGTTAAAACGACACCAACAACCCCGCTCATAGAGCCGGTAGAAGTTAAGCCAGTCAGATTTGAAGCTTTTTCAGAGCAACAGGAAAAAGATATACAAGAACTGACAGAGTTTTTTAAGCAGCAGCTTTCAGGGAAGCAGCCAGAAACAAGCATCAATCCTTACGGCGTCTATGGAAAGCCTTCCATGCAGCCTGTGGTTCAAAGCAGCAAAACCTGCAAACAGATGACCCAAAATTTGCCTCACTATTTTCAGCCCCATTTGGCATCGAATTTTAAAGGCACCTTCCAGTTTCATGTGACTGGAAAAGAGTCCTTTGAAGCGTATATCACCATTGAAAATGGAGAGTGCAATTATTACGAAGGGGTCAGCGAGCAAGCCGATATTGTCTTGATCATGAATGACGATGTATGGATGGATATTTTAAAGGGAAAACTTTCTGCACAGAAAGGCTTTATGACAGGACAGCTTAAAGTACGAGGCAATTTTATGATATTAAGCAAATTAGATCAATTATTTAAAAAGATGTAAATAGTGAGGTACGTGTACCTCACTATTTTTTAAATATTTGCACATAGATATATCCGTATTTTTCGCTGGGGGCAATTCCAATGCCTATTTGATCATAGTTTTTGCTTAGAATATTGGCTTTATGCCCGGGGCTTTTCATAAAAGCATCATGGGCATTTTTAACGGAGATATTACCGGCAATATTTTCTCCGGCAATACGATAAGAGATACCGAAGCTTTTCAACATCTCAAAAGGATTTCCGTAGGTCGGAGAGATATGCCCGAAATAATTGTTTTCAGCCATATCTTTGGCCTTTAAGGAGGCAATATTTGAAAGTTCTTCATCCATTACATAGGGAGCTAAGCCAGCCTTTTTTCTTTCATTATTAATGTATTCCAGCATAATTTCTTCCTTTTCTTTTGTATTATTTGCCCAGGTCGGAATAGCCCCGGATTCCGTTACTTCTGTATTAGAAGCAGTATGATAGGTATATGGTTTTGTGAATTTACTGGTGATAACCCCTACGGAATCATTAGGCAGTTGGACGATATACCATTCATCTAATGCACCTATGATATTTACAATCTGTCCTTTCTTTAAATGATTGATGACAGGGTATGAGGTGTCAGGCCCTGTTCGTACATTGAGCAAGTAAGCAGTTACTTCTGCCTGCTTAACAGATGTCCATTTAAAAGAAACGTGTTTCTTGGCGCTGGCCGTAGTAGAAGAAACGGAAATAATACACCCTATGATTAAAAGAAGAAGAGGAAAAAAAAGACAAAGGCGCTTTTTCATTCTGTCACATCCTTTTTTCTTCATATATTAAGCATTATTTTCATTATTTGTATTTTGAAATCGTTTTATGCTAAAAAATGATGCCAATAAGTCAAAATAAAATTTAGTAATGAAATTTAAAATTGAGAATACATATATAAAAAGAAGTAACCAATAAGATAAAAAAGATAGGGGGAGAATATATGTATTTTCAGCAGCCCTTCAATTACTATGAGCAGCCGATGATGGGAGAAACTTCTTTCCAAACGCCCTACCCGAGCAGTTCTATGCCGTTTCCTCCGCCATTTATGCCGATGCCCATGCCAAATGCCCATATAAAACATGAAGATAAAGGTGCGGAGCTTATAGAAGAAGCAGCAAGAAGAGAAAGAAAGATGGCTTGTTATGATGAGAAGATTATGGAGTGCTGTGCCAATGAATTGGACAGGAAACGGATTCAGCAAATTGGATTGAATCAAAGAAAGCATGAAAAAATGTTTGGAGAGATTTATCAAGGGATGACCGGAAGGAAATTATCCTGCGATATAAAAGAACCCAACCTTTCAGAGGACTTAAAAGAGAACTTGGAGCAAAGAATTTTTCAAGGCTTTGAATGTATTGAGATTTATAGAAAGATTTATTTTTCCGTGATGCCGGTAGAGTGGAAAATGATGATGTACGAAATCATCGGTGACGAGCAAAACGATTTATTAAAATACATATATTACTGCAATAAAATGAATGCATTATAGGGCGAATAATCGTCCTTTTTTTGTGTTATTAATTATTAATTGAAATTATTTCTCAATGGTGGTATAATCTCAACGGTATATAAATATCGAGGAGGCTTTTTATGGATAGAAATTACTTAACGCCGGAAGAAATAGTAGATTACACCATTGAAACAGGAGTAAAAAAGGCTAATCGAACGGTGTTTCAGCAGTTTATGCTCGCAATTTTGGCAGGAGCGTTTATTGCTATGGGAGCTATAGCCAGTAATACTGCCATTCATGATATATCGAATCCAGGGATTTCAAAGTTAGTAGCAGGAGCAATATTCCCTGTAGGGCTTTTAATGGTGGTTATCGCTGGAGCTGAGTTATTTACAGGAAACTGTTTGCTTTCTTTAGCCCTATTTGAAAAAAGGATATCATTATACCAAATGATTAGAAATCTTTTTATAGTCTATGCGGGAAATTTCATAGGCTCCCTTGGATTCGCATGGCTAGAAGCAAATAGCGGCTTATTTGATATAAACAGTGGGAAATTAGGGGCTTTGCATATAAAAACTGCGATTTATAAAACAGGCTTATCTTTTCCTAAGGCCCTGATCTTGGGGATCATGTGTAATGTTATCGTATGTATTGCCGTATGGATGATGTATGGCGCTAAAGATATGTCAGGTAAAGTATGGGCAGGATTTTTCCCGGTATTTGCTTTTGTCGTTTCGGGATATGAACATAGCGTGGCAAATATGTATTACATTCCAGCAGGACTTTTTGCTAAAGCGAATCCTTTATATGTACAAGCCGGTGGGTTTACTTCAGAAGCTTTGGCTGGGCTTGGGTGGAAAAGCTTTATCTTAACCAATCTGCTTCCCGTTACTATAGGCAATATTATAGGGGGATCTTTATTCGTAGGCGGGATCTATTGGCTTGCTTTTAAGAAAAAAATAAGTTATCATCCCTCTATCCAAAAAAATGGATAATATGCTATAATACAAATTGTGATACTATGTAGGATAAAAGGAGGAGTAGAGTTGGAGTGCTTATTTTGTAAAATTGCTAGCGGAGAAATTCCTTCAGCGACAATTTTTGAAAACAGTGAATTTAGAGTGATTTTAGATAGGTTTCCAGGAAGTAAAGGTCATCTTCTAATTCTTCCTAAAGAACACGTAGAGAATATCTTTGAAATTGATCCGGAAAAAGGAGGCAGATTGTTTTCCTTAGGTGTTCAGTTAGCTAAGATACTCAAAAAAGAGCTTCAATTGGAAGGTCTCAATGTTGTACAAAACAATGGTAAAATAGCAGGGCAGACCATATTTCACTTCCATCTTCATCTTATACCAAGATATCCGGAGGATGGCGTTAATATTACATGGAAATCTACAGAACCTACGGAAGAAGAATTGGACTCCCTTGCTAAAAAGCTGTTTAAAGCCTTACAATAACAAGCGTAATAAAAGAAGAATTTTCTTCTTTTATTATGATGACTTTTTAAAACCATTTAAAAAAGTATATTGAAAAGGAATAAATATTATGATACTATTATAAAAATAAATCATAATTTGTTGATGTTCGTAATAATAGGACGGTGATATGATGTTAAGCCTAAACTCGGTAGATCAAGAAACCATAAAAGATTCTAACCGTAAAAGAATACTGCAGTTATTAAGTAAAAAAAGAGAATCCACCAAACAAGAGATCGCAAAGGAATTAGAAATCAGTATACCCACAGTGACAACCAATATCAATACTTTAATTGAAGAAGGTATCCTGGAAGAAGCCGGTGTAGCAGAATCCACAGGGGGCAGAAAGCCCGTTATTGTAAGATTTCTTCCTAATTCCAGGTATTCCTTTGGCGTTGATTTTTCCTTAACTTCTGTTCGTATTGCATTAACCAACCTGGATTCTGAGATTATATACGAAACCTCTTTCAAGATGGAAGGCTTTGCAAATATGAGCGAAGTAATCAGGAAAATTGAAGGGATTACTAAAGATATTCTTAAACAAAAGAATATTTCTGCAGACAAAGTGCTGGGTATTGGTTTTTCTCTTCCCGGTACGGTGAATGAGGAAGAAATGCTTCTTGAAATGGCGCCTAATCTAAAGATTAAAAATATATCCTTTAAAGCATTTGATGATATCCTGGAGCTTCCCGTATATATTGAAAACGAAGCCAATGCCGCTGCCCTGGCTGAATTAAGCTTAGGTATTGCAAAACAAATGAGAAATTTAGTTTATGTATCCATTACAAAGGGCATCGGGACAGGGATTGTCATTCAGGACTATCTCTATAAGGGCAAGAATAAGCGAGCTGGGGAATTTGGGCATATGACAGTAGTTGCCGATGGGAAACAGTGCAACTGCGGGAAAAAGGGCTGTTGGGAATTATATGCTTCCGATAGAGCCTTAATAGAACAGTTTAATAAAAAAGCAGGCAAGACCAATACGTCTTTACAAGAAATTTTTGAAGCCCTTAAAAAGGATGATCCTAACGCAAAAGCAGTATGGCAGGAATACTTAAACTATTTGGCGGTTGGGATTCAAAATATTATTCTTATTTTAGACCCTCATTACATCGTGATTGGGGGTGAAATCAGCCAGTATGAAGAAATGCTTGAACCTTTAAAGGAAAAAATATTTATTGAAAATAACTTCTACAGTGCAAATGATATAAAAATAATGATATCTACCCTAAAGGCCAATGCATCCATATTAGGTGCGTCTCTCTTGCCTTTGCAAAAACTGTTTTTTATAAGAGGAAAGATAATATAAGAAAGAGTTTCGCTCGCGAAACTCTCGCGCCGAGCGCGGTCGGCAAAGCCGACAAAATACAATACGCGCGAGTGTGCATCCTGCTTCTAGTGTTTTATTACATAGGAAGTTCAGAGGAAATTCCTATGCAATAAAAAAGCATCTTGCCGCTTAGATCCATAAGTCAGCAGGATGCTTCTTTTTTGCTTACGCTTCGAAATATTGTTTGTACCAAATCAAAAACATATATACGGTCCATATTTTTCTGCTATTATCCTTAATGCCCTTATAGTGCTCATCAAGGATGGACAGAAGTTTATCGGTATTAAAGTAGGTTTTAGCAGCATCCGATGTAAAGGCATCTTTTACGATGGCATAATATTTTTCTTCCCTAAGCCAAATTCGAATCGGTACAGGGAAGCCCAATTTCTTTTTATTGGCTACATTCTCAGGCATATTTTTCTTTGCCGCAAGTCTTAAGGCATATTTCGTATTATGTTTATTCACCCTGTATTTCATAGGAATCTTGGAGGCAAGATTAAATACCTCTTTATCAAGGAAAGGTACCCTAAGCTCCAGGGAATGGGCCATACTCATTTTATCCGCCTTAAGAAGGATATCTCCCCATAGCCACATGTGAATATCCACATACTGCATCTTGGTTACATCATCTTTTAGTTTAACCTTATCATAATAAGGTTTAACCAACTTAAAGGGAGAAGGAGCACTGGTTGGATGTTTTAAGAGTTCCTTTCTTTCTTTTTCGGTAAACATAAAGGCATTGCCTATAAATCTTTCCTCAACCGATTTACTTCCGCGGATAAAGAAGTTTTTACCCTTAATATTAAAAGGTATCAGCGAAGCCAATTTTCCTAAAAGCTTTCTGACGGGCTTTGGCAGTATGGTTAATACCCTTAAATCCAGGGGTTCTTTGTAGATATTATAGCCTCCAAACAGCTCGTCTGCTCCTTCACCGGAGAGCACAACTTTAACATGTTCGCTTGCCAGCTGACTTACAAAATAAAGGGCAACGGCAGCTGGGTCTGCCAAAGGCTCGTCCATATAATATTGAACCTTAGGCAGCACATCCCAGTATTCCTTTGTTGTAATCAGCTTATGGTAATTGGCGATGCCCACCTTTTCAGAAAGGGCTTTGGCATAATCGATTTCATTATACTTATCATAGTCAAATCCTACGGTAAAAGTTTTATCTCCCTTAAAGCAAGCTGCTACATAGCTGGAATCCACTCCGCTGGACAGAAATGAGCCTACTTCAACGTCACTGATTTTATGAGTTTGGATAGACTCTTTCATCCGCTTATCGATTTCTTCCACATATTCTTCTAGGGATTGATCCTCTGCTTCAAAAACCGGCTCCCAATATCTTTTAATAGTCATTTTTCCATGTTCGTAAATAAAGAAATGGGCGGGAGGAAGCCTGAAGATATTTTTAAAGAAGGTTTCTTCCATGGCAGAGTACTGGAATGTAAGATAAGTTTCCAGAGCGTTTAGATTCAGTTCTTTTTTTACTAAATCATGTTTTAGGATACTTTTTATTTCGGAGCCGAATACAAAAACACCGTTCTCATTATAATAATAAAAAGGCTTAATGCCGAAAAAGTCCCTGGCGCCAAATAAGACTTCCTTTTCTTTGTCCCATATAACAAAGGCAAACATTCCTCGAAGATGATTTAACATATCTGTTTGATATTCTTCGTAGGCATGGACTAAAACTTCAGAGTCCGTATGGGTTTTAAAAATATGCCCTTTTTCTTCGAGATTTTTTCTGATGGACTGATAGTTATAGATTTCGCCGTTAAACACCAAAACCAGATTGCCCTCTTCGTTATAGAGAGGCTGAGAGCCTTCTTCTAAGTCAATAATACTAAGACGTCTAAAACCGAGAGCCGCCTTTTCATCTATGTATTGTCCGTCACTGTCAGGACCTCTGTGAATAATCGAATCCATCATTTCTTTTAAAATGGGTTCTCTGTCTTTTGCTTCACCTACAAAACCACAAAAACCGCACATCCTGTTGTCCCCTTTCACGACATAACCATCGATAAGATATATATTAAACAGTTACTTTTTACTGCGAATAGAAACTTCGATAACCATTTTATCTATGAAAACTTTAACATAAGTTATTTTATAAATCAACAATACATTCTTTTTTATTATACCCAAAAATTGGAGAAAAAACTTATAATGAATTGTGAAATTCATCGACTAAGTTGAAATTTCTATGCTATAATGCACCTAAAGAATAATCATTACAAAAGTAAACAAAGGAGAGAAAACCATGGACATAAATGAAAAAGCCCTTAAGATGCATAAAGAGTGGCAGGGTAAACTGGAAATCACAGCAAAAGCAAAGGTAAGATCCAAAGAAGATTTATCCATTGCCTATACCCCTGGGGTTGCAGAACCCTGCAGAAAAATTCATCAAAATAAAGAAGATGTATATACCTATACCATGAAAGGCAATACGGTTGCAGTTATATCCGACGGTACAGCCGTACTGGGTCTGGGAGATATTGGTCCGGAGGCAGCCATGCCTGTCATGGAAGGAAAAGCAGTATTATTTAAAGAATTTGGCGGAGTAAATGCTATTCCCATCTGCCTGGACACCAAAGACACGGAAGAAATTATAAAAAC
>JAAYPH010000101.1 GCA_012519955.1 Candidatus Epulonipiscium sp. | reverse complement strand
TGGAAGAACTTTTTGCCCAGGTCGCCAATCTAGGCTTTCCCATCATCGTATCCATCTATCTTTTGGTACGAGTAGAGGGAAAACTGGACGAGCTTACCAAGAGCATCCATGAACTCAGCAGTGCTATAGCCCAAAAATAAAAAAGGGGGCATTCCTTGATATTTTTCAAAGGAATGTCCCTAACTAATAGTCTTTATTCCAATCTCGAACTTCTCCCCTCTAACCTTCCAAAGGGGTGTGCCCCCTTTTCTATCTACTCGTTAGAGAGTCTCAAATCTACAAATCCGATATTCGCTTTTGCTCCTTTATTAAATGAGGTTGTTTTTATTTCAAATTTTATTCCCTTAGCATTAGAAACATCTACTTTCAAATTAACCATTTCCATGTTGCTGCGGATAAAAGGACTCTGATAGAGCACTTTACCCCCCTCATCATAAATCACTAATTGAGTATGAATATCCTGAGAACTCTTGGTACCATCAATAAATCCGAATTTGCCAACAATATGTTTATACTTCTTCTGTAGTTTACCGGATTTATCGATATTATCAAGTTTATAAGAAATGGTACTAGGAGCCATGGAGTCCCTATATTTATCCGGTTGTATGCCTTCGAAATAAAATAGCTTTTTATTATTTTCATCCTTTGTAACCAATCTTCCGGCAGCACTCATTTCTTCATAGGCATAACTGCTTATATAAACATCTTCTCTGGCATTGCCGCTATCATTAATGTAGATTGTAGCAGTTTTATCATCCCATTTCACCTTCATATCCAATGCCTCGGCAATATAACTCAAGGGCACATAGGTATTTCCTTCATATGTAAAAGGCGTAAAAGTTTTAGGAGTCTTATCTGCTCCATTAATGATAATTCGTTTTACGGTATCCACTGCAACTTGTATAGGTTTAAACTGTGCTGCGTAAGACAAGCTATTACTAAGTACAATACAAGCTAAAAACCCCATAGCAAAGGACTTAAAATTGATTTTTCTCATAACATCCTCCTTAAATTACAAATATTTGTGTTAATTATGAAAATTATAACAAACAAAGGATGCATTTGCAATATGAATATTACGAACCTGTTACAAAACCAAAAAACCCTTGCAAAGAAAATAATTCCATATTATAATACATTCTGCAGGCAGATTTAGCCAGTTTTCGAGTTTGTTACAGGATGCGGACAATATTACAGTATTGTTACAACTGTTTCAAATGAGTTGACTGGCAAAATTTGCAGTGATATAATCTACTTTGTAGAGCAGAGATTAGCAAGATTTGGCAGGTCTCTGAAAAAACAAAACATAAAATAAAGGGAGGAAAAAAAATGTTAAAAAGAAAGTTAGCAGCTTTATTAGCTGGAGCAATGGTTCTTACTTCATTGCCAATGGTGTCATTTGCGGCTACAGATAATCGTGTTGATTCTGTACCAACTGTTAAAAAGGATACTGTTTTTTGTGCATTTGATGGAGATGGATCGGGTACTGATGGTTATAAAGCACCAATATTAAGAATTACTGCAAAAGATGAAGGAATTGATGAGGGTTCCACTTTCCGTTTAATCTTTGAAAACGCAGAATGGAAAGGACTTACAACAGCTAATCCAGATAGTCCATTGACACAAGATCAATTAAATAATGCAGCTGGACTAATTACTTATGAAAAATTAACTAAAACTGTTGTAGAATTTAAAGTAAAGAATGTTGTTGGTAACAATCAGAGTATTCAAATTCCTTTAGCTGTTAAAGTTACAGGAACAGGAGAAGCAAAAGTAACTGTTGATCCTATGAATACAAAAGTATCTGCTGGTACATACGTATTCGCAAATGCTGGAGATGGTGCAACAAAAACAACAATTGCTGATACAGCTGATTTCCCAGATGAACTCAACCTTGAAGCAATTATGATTGATGAATTAAAAGCTATGTCATTGCCTCGTAATACTGATTTGGGAAATAACTACCCTAATAATCCTTCTGGTGATAAAAAGATCAAACTAACAGCACCAAGAGGATTTGAATGGGTAGCAACTGTAACTGGAAGTACAAGTAGTTATGTTACCTTAACAGGTGCTGGTGCATTTGCTGGTAACGTTGAAGAAAGAGGTGAAGTATTCCCAACATATGGTGGAGGTCAACAGGATAAAGAAGTTCTTGAAATTTACTATGATAATAAGACAGGAACTACTAGTACAATTGGATCTCTTATATTAAGTGGTCTAAAATTAGTAGCAACTGAAGATGCAGATCTTGGAGATGTATATGTAGAAGTATCTGGTGATGATATTACTACTGAAAAAATTAAAGTTGGTACTTATGTAGAATATGGTGTAAAAATAACAGTAGAAGATAAAGAAAGAGAATTAATTTCCGGTCGTTATTACGCTGCTGATGAAAATGACGATTACAAATTGTTAAAATTAACAATTGAAGAAGGCGTTGTTGATTCTTGGTGGTCTCAAAGAAATACAACTATTAAATTCCCTAAAGGAATCAAAGTTCGTGAAGCAAAAATAGATGACCTTTCAGAAGTTACTGGTATTGCTAAAAAAGCTACATTAAATAATTCAAACTTTAAAGTAAATAAAGATAGAGATTTAATTACTTTAAATAATCTTGATGTTAATCCTGGTAAAAAAGGCAAAGTAGTTCTTTTGATTTGGGTATCTATCGAAGCTGATTATGAAGGAGATATAACAGCAGTAGTAGGTGGACCAGCTCTTCCAGAAGAAACAGAAGTTGTATTAGGAAAAGCTTTCAAAGCAGTTAATGCTACATTTAAAGCAACAGAATTACAAATCGGTTATAAAGAAGTTGCAGTAAGTGATATCGAAATTACAGAAGCAAAAGCTGGTGCGTTAGTTGTAGGTGAAACACTTTATCTTAAACCAGAATATATGAGTTTTGATGATGATTTTGCTATTGAAGTAGAAGTTACTGAAGGAGACCTTCAAATAGGTGACGTAGATTACGTTAAGGGAGCAATTGCAATCGATATCAAACGTGCAAGTAAAGAAGCATCTACAATTAAAATTAGTGGTGCAGGTGTATATGTAGACCGTACTGTTGCAGAAGGATCTTACGCATTAGAAGTATACGGAGAAGCATTCTTACAAAACAACAAAGATTTAACAGGTGTTGAACCTGCAGAAGGATTCAAGACAAAATCTCTTGATTTCAAAGAATTTATTAAAGTAGTAACTCCAGCTCCTCATAAAGGAGAAGCAGGTGGAGCAGCTATAACAGCTTCCTTTACAGTAGGCTCTTCTGAATACACAGTTGGTGACCAAGTAGCAACAGCTGACGCAGCTCCATACATTCAAGACGGACGTACTATGGTTCCTGTAAAATATGTAGCATATGCATTAGGAATTGACCCACAACAAGTTCAATGGGATCAAGCTTCTAAGACAGTTACAATTTACGGAGACAAAGTAGTTAATATTACAATCGGAAGCAAATCAATCGTTGTTGGTGGTACTCCAGTACCTATGGATACAGAAGCAGTAGTTAAAGATGGAAGAACATTCGTTCCAATCGCTTTTGCTGCTAGAGCATTAGGAGTTCCATACAGATTCGATGATGCTACAAAAACAGTTACATTTAACTAAAATGAACTAGCCCTATACAAAAGAGGCCCCATATGGGGTCTCTTTTTTCACATCTAATAAAATTTTAATAAGGAGGATTATTATGTTAAGAAAAAAATTAGGATATATCGTATTAGGAACAGTTTTAGGTAGTGTACTGACTCTTTCAACAGGTGCTTTTGCTGAAACATCAAAATTGGTATCGGCTTATCTTGGAAATCATATTCGTTTTGAATTTAATGGAGCAATAAAGAAACCCTCAGAGGACAAACCAGCTATTATTTATAAAGACTCTGTATATGTTCCTATTCGCTTTATTGCAGAAGGAACAGGTATGCCTATTAACTGGAATACCCAAACACAAACAGTAGAAATTAAGACCCCCGAACCTCAAATCATAGAAAAAGAAGTATATATTGAAGTTCCAAAAGAAGAAACTAAAGTTGAAGAAAAAGAAGAAAATAAAGAAGAGAAGAAAGATTCAAGAGACTATCATACTTTGCCCGCTTCTAAGACGTATACTAATATGGAAGTAAAAGCAGTCACTATGTTAGCAGAAGAAAACCAAACAAAGATATTTTTTGAAGTAAAAAACAAAGAATCTTATCCACTTCAATTGATACAAAGTGAAACGATTATAGAAGTGGACGGAGTACCTTACAAGATGTCTGACAAACCCTCAGTTTTCTGGGACACCAACTGGTATAACGACATAAGAAAAGATGAGACAAGAGAAGGATTCATTATTTTTAACGAAATTCCTAAAGATACAAAAGGAATCCATATAGTCCTTAGAATCATCCAAAATGACGGCAGTGGAAAATATACCGAAGTTCCTTTTGACATTAAAGTAAAATAAAAACGAGAAGTGATTTGACTATTACTTCCTCCCTATTAGGATAAAAAACGTAGGGCAGCAGTATCCCCTACGTTTTTTCCCTTTGTTAATTCATTAAATAAAATAGAAAGGAAAATAAACTTGAAAAGACATATAAGAAAAATAGCATCCATAACCCTGGCATCCCTGTTAATTTCATCTTCTCTTCCTCTATATGCTTCTGAGGCTATAACTTTGCAGGTTAATGGTATTCCTCGCCCGCTAAAGGTTGCCCCCATTCTTGAAAATGGAACCACATTGGTAGGTCTTAGAGAAATATTCGAAGTACTGGGAGCTACAGTAAATTGGGATGATGCTACAGGAGCCGTAAGAGCTAAGACCACCGATATGGAATTAAGCCTAATTCCGGGAATAAAGACCGCAAAGAAAAACGGAGTACCTGTTGAATTATCCGTTGCTCCAAAACAAGTCGGTGGCAATACAATGATACCTCTTCGCTTTGTCAGCGAAGCCTTCGGTGCAGAGGTAAACTGGGACGAAACCAATAACATCATTTCAATTGATACAGCCCCGGAAGAAGCAATAGAAATACAAGAAACAAAGCCCATAGAATATCCAACATTAAGTCTTAATGAAGAAGGTACCAAGATAACCTACGATGAAGCAGTAGAAAAGGCTCTAAAAAATAGTTTAGCTCTAAAAAGCATAGAAGAAAGCCTCAAAATATCCGAAGAAACCCAAGAAATTGCTCGGGATGCTGTAGTAGTTCATAGACCTGCTGTAGGAGATAATACCAGTGAACAAGCTTTTTTTGTTGCGGAAGCAGCTCATATTAATGCACTTCTTGCATCAACCCAAGCGGATTACGGAGTGACAGCAACCAAATATCAGAAGCAGATTCAAGAAGGCGTTATCAAATACCAAGTTAAAGCATCCTTCGATTCGATACAAAATCTTAAAAAGGATATTGAACTGTTAAGCAAATCCTTGGAAACTACTAAAACACAGTTAGATATCACAACTCAAAAGGCAAATTTGGGATTAGAAAGTGATTTTAATAAAACTACCGCTGAGCAAAATTTCAAAAACCAGCAAAAGCAACTGGAAGCCCTTAAGAAGTCCTTAGACAACGAATATATAAAACTAAATCGCCTCATGGGTATAGATGACAAAGAAAGAGCTTCTTTAGACTATGCTTTAGATTTTACACCTATGGAAATGAATGAAGTTGAACTTAATGCTTATATAGAAAGAGCGTTGGTTAAAGATCCGTCCATTATTCTAAAAGGAGAAGCGGTAAAGCAAGCAGAGTATAACCTGCGTCTCTATACCTATTCAGCCATTAATCCAACGGATACGTATGCAGTAAAAGAAAGCAAATTAAACCAAGCAAGGCTTGACGAAATGCAAGCTAAAAATAATCTTCGAGACAAAATCCGTACCACCTATAACCAAATCAAACAAATGGAAGAACAATATCAAATTGACACCGCTAACTTACAACAGGCAAAAGAACAGTACAATATTCTAAAAACTCAATATGATTTAGGTATGGTAATCGAATTAAACTTAAAGCAAGCGGAACTGGCAATCCTCTCTGCTCAAGTAGCCCAGGAAAAAACAGCCGTTCAACATGCCCAACTCGTATACCTATTTAATAACCCATACCTTCTCTCTCAACAATAATCTAAAAGACAAAACCCGTAGGGAATAAATTCCCTACGGGTTTTTTAATGTTTTTAGATTACTGAATAGTTACTTTTTTGTTTTCAAAGCCTGCAAGTACGTTGTCGTTGCTTGCTGCATCAGTGATTGTTAATGCTTTTACACTAATTTCTTTGAAGGAGATTGTTAATTGATCTTTTACTGTGTTTGCTGTTACAGCGTTGCCGTCTTTGTCAGCTGTGATGAAGAGTACTACATAGTCTACGCCAGTCTTGTTGTATTTTTCTGTACCGTTACCGGTGTATTCAAATACTTTGTTGATAGCAAGTTCTTTAGTTCCCTTCTTAATGGTGAAGGCATCTTTGATAAGCGCTTGAGCTTCTGCGCTTGTTGGAACATCGATTGCTTCGGAAGCTTCAAGGATTACATAAAGTCCTTCTGTACCTGCGTTTTCACCTAAGATGAAGTCTGCAAGAGCGGATTTGCCAGCTGTTGCGTATACTGCGTCACTAACTGTTACTTCAGGTTTGATTTCGTCTACTAATCCTGGTAATCCAGCTGCTAATTCAATAGCTTGTTCAAATACGTTTTCTGTAGATACACTTGCAGCTAATTTCAATGTGATACCAGCTACATCTGTTGGGAACTCGTCATCCATGATGAATGTTAATTCATCTTTGGAGCTGTTGTAAGTTACGTCATCTACATAGTATTTGTTGCCTGAACCATCTTGGAAGTAGAAGTCATCAGCTTCTAAAGTAGCTTCATCGATAGAACCGCTTACTGTTGCGATTGCTTTATCTTTAGCTGTTGCTTTTACTGATGTGATTTCAGGTGCGGAAAGGGAAAGTACTCCATATCCGTTATTGGATGCAAAGTTTAACCATACAGTTC
>JAAYPH010000100.1 GCA_012519955.1 Candidatus Epulonipiscium sp. | reverse complement strand
ATGGTTTTTCAGCATTTTAATTTATTTCCCCATATGAATGTTATGGAAAATTTAACTTTGGCACCGATTAAATTAAAAGGGTATACTAAAGAACAGGCAGAAGAGATTGCATATAAACTATTGGATAAGGTAGGACTTAAGGATAAGGCTTTGGAGTATCCCAATAAATTATCCGGGGGACAAAAACAGAGAATAGCCATCGCTAGAGCCCTGGCGATGAGTCCTGATGTGATGCTTTTTGATGAGCCTACATCCGCATTAGACCCGGAAATGGTAAAAGAGGTATTAGAAGTAATCAAGGAATTGGCTCATGAGGGAATGACTATGGTGATCGTAACTCATGAAATGGGTTTTGCAAAAGAAGTAGGTACAAGACTTCTTTTCATGGATGAAGGAAAAATCATTGAGCAGGGAGATCCCGAAGAGGTATTTGCCAATCCAAGGGAAGAAAGAACAAAAATTTTCTTAAGCAAAGTGCTATAATTTGGATAATTTTACATTGTATTATGGATAATTATAATGAAGACAATATTTTTATTAAGAATTTTATTTATGCAAAAGGATTTTGATATAATTTGTAGAATATATAATTATACAAAAAGATAAAACCTTTTTGGGAAAGTATATTCAAAAGGAGTTGGTCCCTTATGCGTTACATCATCAGCGGAACAAATATTGAAATCACTAATGCACTCCAGCAAAAGGTAATGGATAAATTAAGTAAATTGGAAAAGTTTTTCGTTGCTGAAACAGAGGCGCAGGTTACACTTAGTGTTGAAAAGTTAAGACATATCATAGAAGTTACGATTCCTTTCCAAGGAACGATCTTAAGAGCTGAAGTAGATGAAAAAGATATGTATGCTGCCATTGACGAAGTGGTGGACGTATTGGAAAAACAACTTTTAAAATTTAAAGGAAGACTAAGAGATAGACACAGAAACAACAGTCCTTTTAAAGAAGAGTTCATTAAGGATATAGACAAAGACGATGATGACGAAGCAATTGTTATTCAGAAAACCAAGCGTTTTGCAATCAAACCTATGAGTGTTGAAGAAGCGGCAATGCAGATGGATTTATTAGGACATGACTTTTTCGTTTTCCGAGATGCAGAAACAGAAGAAGTAAACGTGGTTTATAAACGTAAAAACGGTACTTACGGATTAATCGAACCAGAATTTTAATAAACGCCCTCACGGTTATCGTGAGGGTTTTCCTTATAAAAATCCAATTATTTACATATAGATATTGCAGTATTGTAAATGCGTATAATGTTTGATATACTAATTTGGAAAAGTACGACTAATAGAGTAATCATAAAGAAGGTGAACTTGTGAAAGGTTTTTTAGAAAAGATATTTGGAACGCATAGTGAACGGGAATTAAAAAGAATAGAAGGATTAGTTAACGATATTGAAGATTTGGCACCGAAGATGGAAAGTCTTTCGGATGAAGAGTTAAGAGCTAAAACCGATGAATTTAAGAGAAGATTACAAGAAGGACAAACATTAGACGATATTCTTCCCGAAGCCTATGCGGTTGTAAGAGAAGCCGCATCCAGAGTTCTTGGTATGCGACATTTTAGAGTGCAATTGATTGGTGGAATTATTCTTCACCAGGGAAGAATAGCAGAAATGAAGACAGGGGAAGGTAAAACTTTAGTTGCTACCCTGCCTGCTTATTTAAATGCTTTAGAAGGAAAAGGTGTTCATGTAGTAACAGTCAATGACTATTTGGCAAAACGTGACGCCGAATGGATGGGAAAAGTCCATGAATTTTTAGGGTTATCCGTAGGAGTTATTTTAAATCAGATGGACTCCGAGGAAAGAAGAAAAGCCTATGCATGCGATATAACCTATGGAACGAATAATGAATTTGGTTTTGACTATTTAAGAGACAACATGGTTATTTATAAAGAAGAAATGGTACAAAGAGACCTGCATTATGCCATCATTGACGAAGTTGACTCCGTATTAATCGATGAAGCAAGAACGCCTCTTATTATATCTGGAAGCAGTTCTAAATCTACCCATTTATATAAAGCGGCAGATATTTTTGTACGCCGACTTAAAAAAGGAAAAGTGCTTACAGAAGAATCCGCATTAAATAATTTAATGCGTCAAGAAATAGAAGAAGAAGGGGACTTCGTTGTTGACGAAAAGGCTAAGACGGTTACCTTAACAGAAGAAGGGGTAAAAAAGGCCGAACAGTACTTTGGGTTGGCCAATTTAGCAGACCCTGAAAATATGGAAATTCAGCATCATATTAACATCGCCCTTAAAGCCCATAATCTTATGCACTTAGATAAGGATTATGTAATCAACGAAGGAGAAATCGTTATCGTTGATGAATTCACAGGAAGATTAATGCCCGGCAGAAGATATTCTGACGGACTTCACCAGGCTATAGAAGCTAAAGAAAATGTAGAAGTGAATAGAGAAAGCAAAACTTTAGCAACAATTACTTTCCAGAACTACTTTAATAAATACAATAAAAAATGCGGAATGACTGGTACTGCTTTAACTGAAGAAAATGAATTTCGTGAAATCTATGGTATGGATGTAATCGTTATTCCTACCAATAAGCCTGTTGCACGTATCGACCACTCGGATGTGGTGTATAAAACTCAGAAAGCTAAGTTCAATGCCGTTGTCAATGAAATAGAAGAGTCTTATAAAAAAGGACAGCCAGTACTTGTTGGGACTATTACCATCGAAACCTCTGAGATGCTCAGTCAAATGCTAAAAAGAAGAGGCATAAAGCATGAGGTATTAAACGCTAAATATCACGAAAGAGAAGCTGAAATAGTAGCTTTAGCCGGACAAAAAGGTGCCGTTACCATTGCAACCAACATGGCAGGCCGTGGTACTGACATTAAACTGGGAGAAGGGGTAAAAGAATTAGGCGGCTTAAAGATTATAGGTACGGAAAGACATGAATCAAGACGTATTGATAATCAGTTAAGAGGTCGTTCAGGTCGTCAGGGAGACCCGGGAGAATCCCGTTTCTATATTTCTTTGGAAGACGATTTGATGAGATTATTTGGTTCCGACAGAATTTTAAAGCTTGTTGAAACCATGGGCATGCCAGATGATGAACCAATCGAGCATAAGATGCTTACTAAAGCCATAGAAAATGCTCAAAAGAAAGTTGAAGGCAATAACTTCTCCATCCGTAAGCATTTGCTGGAATATGACAGAGTAATGAATGAACAAAGAGAGATCATATACGGTGAACGCCGAAAGGTATTAGAAGGGGATAACCTAAGAGAAAATATTATAAAAATGATTAGAGATATTATTGAATCTGCTGTAGATTCACATACAGGAGAAACCCCCCATGCAGATGATTGGGATATTGCCGGTTTAAGAGAATATCTCTTTAGAATTATTCCTATGGCAGGCATAGAAATATCAAAAGAAGAAAGAGAAGACATTACGAAAGAGGCTTTAAAGGAAAAGCTCATCGATCAGGCAATCAAATTATATGAGCAGAAGGAACAAGAAATCGGCGAAGAACAAATGCGTGAAATCGAACGGGTTATTCTTCTTCGAGTAATTGACCAAAAATGGATGGATCATATCGACAATATGGATCAAATGCGCCAGGGAATAGGACTTCGTGCATATGGTCAAAGAGATCCATTAGTAGAATATCAATTTGTCGGATACGATATGTTTGAAGAAATGAGTGCCAATATTCAAGAAGACACTATTCGTGCCCTATATCATGTAAAAATTGCATATAAGCCAGAGAGAGAAAGAGTTGCAGAACCGACTTCTACCAACAGAGGAGACGATTCCAATGTAAAGACCCCTTACAAAAGAAAAGAAGATAAAGTTGGAAGAAACGACCCCTGTCCATGTGGAAGCGGCAAAAAATATAAACATTGCTGCGGCAGAAATGCATAATGTAGCTGATTAAGGAGTTGATTATGTTGTTAGAGTTGGAACAGTTAAAGCTAGAACTTCAACCCTATCAAGAAAAATTAGAGGAAATGGGGGCTTCACTTTGACATTGCCGGTGCCAAAGAGAAGCTAAAGGATTTAGAAGAGCGCTCCATGGACCCGAATTTTTGGGGCAATATGGAAGAAGCTCAAAAGATTTTACAAGAAATCAAAGCATTAAAAGTAAAAATTGAACAATACAACGAATTATATCAAGAATACGAAGATATAGTCACCTTAGTTGAAATGGGACTGGAAGAGCAGGAAGAAAGCTTAATTCCTGAAGCGAAACAGGGTACGAAGGCATTTATCAGCCATTATGAAGATATGCGAATCGCTACTTTACTCGATGGTGAATATGACAAAAATAATGCCATACTCACTCTCCACTCGGGAGCCGGAGGAACAGAAGCCTGTGATTGGGTATCCATGCTGCTTAGAATGTATATCAGGTGGGCAGAGGATAAAGAGTACAAGGTAGAAACCCTGGATTATTTAGCAGGAGATGAAGCAGGGATTAAATCCGTTACCATTAAAATTAATGGAGAAAATGCCTATGGGTACTTAAAGTCTGAAAAAGGCGTTCATCGCCTGGTTAGAATTTCTCCTTTTGATGCTTCGGGAAGAAGACATACCTCCTTTGCCTCCTGTGATGTGATTCCTGAAATGGACGATGATGTGGACATAGAAATTAATCCGGAAGACATTCGAATTGATACCTACAGGTCCACCGGAGCAGGAGGACAACATGTAAACACCACCGATTCCGCTGTAAGAATTACTCATATACCTACCAATATTGTAGTTCAATGTCAAAACGAACGTTCGCAGCACAAAAATAAAGATATGGCACTAAAAATGTTAAAAGCAAAATTATATGAAAAAAAGATGGAAGAACAGATGGAAAAGCTTCAAGGTATTCGGGGTGAAGTGAAAGAAATCGGCTGGGGAAGCCAGATTAGGTCCTATGTTTTCCATCCATATAATATGGTTAAAGATCATCGAACCAATGAAGAGACAGGAAATGTTTCTGCAGTTATGGACGGTGATATTGACCGATTCATCAATGCATATCTTAAATGGATTCATTAAATATTTGGGGGGAGGAACCGATATGGCAACAAAACAAGAAGTAATTTTTAAATTAGGTGGAGAAGAATACGGCTTGGATATCATGAAAGTGTACGGCATTGAAAAGTATCAGCAGATTACAAAGGTACCCAATACACCGGAATATATTGAAGGCATCATCAATTTAAGAGGGGATGTTCATCCTATTTACAACCTAAGAAAAAAATTTAAGATGCCAGAGAAAGCTATTGATGATGATACAAAAATGATTATTGTCAATTCCAATGATATGATGGTTGGTTTTATTGTGGATGCGGTGTCTGAAATAAGACATATAGAAGAAAGCGACATAAAGCCGGCGCCCAAACTTATTTCAGGTATTGACAGACGCTATATTACAGGCGTAGGTAAAGTAGGAGAACGCATGATCATTTTATTGGATGTCGATTTAATATTGGAAGAAGAAGAAAAGAAAGAAATTAGTCAGGTATTAGAAGAAAATAATGCTTAAGTTAAAACTTACAAAAAATACGGGGAAACCCGTATTTTTTTATAAGCATTTTTTATATGAATCTGCTTGCACTATTTGAAAAAATATGTTATATTCCTTGTATCAAAAACAAATGTCTATCATATAAATACAAGGAGGCTTTTTATGAAGGAAAAAGCCGGATATTTCATAGTAAATCAAGATGTACTTCCCGAAGTCTTTGTTAAAGTAGTAGAGGCAAAAAGACTTCTGGAATCGGAAAAAGTGCAAACAGTGCAGGAAGCTGTCGAATTAGTAGGAATTAGCAGGAGTTCTTTCTACAAGTATAAGGATTCAGTATTTCCTTTCTTTGAAAATTCCAGAGGAAGAACCATTACTATTTCTATTCAGTTAGAAGACCGTTCGGGATTATTATCTCATGTTTTGAATGTAATTGCATCTGTTGGTGCAAATATTTTAACCATTAATCAGACCATACCGGTCAATCGAATTGCCAATGTCACCATTACAATGGAAACCGATCCTATGAAAGATCAGATCGAAGAACTTATGGATAAATTGGAATCAATGGAAGGCGTTCTAAATGTTAAAATTATAGCTAGGGAGTGAGGTATATGATCAATATTGCTGTACTAGGTTATGGAACAGTAGGGTCTGGAGTTGTAGAAGTTATTCAAACGAACCAAAGCAGTATCGACAAAAAAGCAGGAAAGCACATCAATATTAAATATGTATTGGATTTAAGAAAGTTCCCTGGAGATCCTATTGAAGAGATCTTAACTGACAATGTTGAAGATATATTAAATGACGATGAAGTAAAAATTATTGTGGAAGTTATGGGAGGGGTTGAACCTGCTTATACCTATGTAAAAAGGGCATTACTTAGCGGAAAAAGTGTTGTAACTTCCAATAAAGAATTAGTAGCAAAGCATGGAGCAGAGCTATTAGAAATTGCAAAGGGAAAGAATATAAACTTCCTGTTTGAGGCTAGCGTAGGTGGAGGAATTCCTATTATCCGCCCGTTAAATCAATCCCTGACTGCCGATGAAATTTATGAAATTACAGGTATTCTTAACGGAACAACCAATTATATTCTTTCTAAAATGGCTGATGAAGGAAGAAATTTTGAAGACGTATTAAAAGAAGCCCAAAGCAAAGGATATGCAGAAAGAGATCCGAGAGCCGATGTAGAGGGTTATGATGCTTGCAGAAAAATTGCAATTTTATCTTCTCTGGCTTTTGGTATGCAGGTAGATTATGAGGACATCTACACGGAAGGTATCACTAAGATCACTAAGAAAGATATGGAGTATGCAGAAAAGCTCGGATGCTCTATTAAATTACTTGCTACAAGCAAAAAGATTAATCATCGCATTTTTGCCAGGGTATCTCCTGTTATGATTGATAAAGACCATCCTCTTGCAACCGTAAACGGTGTGTTTAATGCCATATTTATAAAAGGTAATGTGATCGGAGATGTAATGTTTTACGGTAAAGGTGCAGGAAAACTTCCTACGGCCAGTGCTGTAGTAGCGGATGTTGTAGATGCGGTAAAACATTTAAACCGTAATATTGTGTCCTTCTGGAGCACCGAGAAAATGAGTCTAATGGAATTAAAAGATGTGACTACCCAATGTCTTGTAAGGGTTCAATACGATGATTTTGACAAAGCAAGAAAAGAAGCAGAAAATTTATTTGGCCCTGTAGAAATCATCCAATTAGACAAGAGCGAAAAGGAATTTGCATTCATTACGCCGGAAGAAAGTGAAGGAACTCTTCAAGAAAAAATATTTACACTTAAAGAAAAGGATGCTATAACAGATATAGGCAGTTATATTAGAATTGAAAGATAAAGTAGAGGCGATATAATGAAATATGTTATTATTCTTGGAGATGGCATGGCAGATGAACCGATTAAAGAGCTCAATAATCAAACCCCACTCCAATATGCCAATAAGCCTATGATGGATTCTTTGGCTAAGTTGGGAGAAGTGGGCAGAGTTTATACAATTCCTAAAGGGATGTCTCCCGGAAGCGATACGGCAAATTTGGCTGTATTAGGATATGATCCTAATATCTATTATTCAGGCAGATCTCCCTTGGAAGCAGTAAGTATGGGAGTAGAGCTTTTAGACAGTGATGTAACCTTTAGGTGTAACCTGGTAACGCTTTCCTATGAAGGAGACTATGAAGAAAAGATCATCTTGGATCATAGCGCAGATGAGATTTCAACGGAAGAAGCAAGGGTATTAATCAAAGCTGTTAATGAACACTTCAAGTCTAAAGATATAGAATTTTATCCTGGAATCAGTTATAGACATTTAATGGTATGGCATAAAGGCACTGACGAGTTTGATTTAACGCCTCCCCATGATATTTTGGGAAAAAGCATCAAGGATCATCTTCCAAAAGGTTCACAAAAAGATATTATTTACAATATGATGAAGGAGAGCTATAATTTTTTAAGTATTCATCCTATTAACATAGAAAGAATTAAAAAAGGCTTAAGACCTGCAAACTCTATTTGGATTTGGGGAGAAGGCAGAAAACCTAAGCTCCCTCTTTTTGAGGAAAAGTATGGACTAAAAGGTTCGGTAATCTCCGCTGTGGATTTAATAAAGGGGATTGGGATTTGTGCAGGCCTTAAATCCATAGATGTAGAAGGAGCTACCGGGAACATCCATACAAATTTTGAAGGTAAAGCCATGGCAGCGATCAACGAATTAAAAAGAGGGCAGGATTTTGTATACGTTCATGTAGAAGCACCGGATGAATGTGGGCATAGGAATGAATTAGAGAATAAAGTTAAATCCATAGAGCTTTTGGATGAAAAGGTAGTAAAAACCATCGTACGAGAATTAGATGCTTTAGGAGAAGACTACAAAATTATGATTTTGCCGGATCATCCTACACCCCTTAGACTAAGAACCCATACAGATGACCCCGTACCTTATTTGATATATCGAAAAAATAAGGAAGTGCCAAATTTAGAACAAAAATATGATGAAATATCCACTATGCATAGTAATAATTGCTTTACTAAGGGATATGAATTAATAGATTATTTTTTTAAGAAATGAGGAGGGAAACGAACTTGTTAATTGTACAAAAATTTGGAGGAAGCTCCGTCGCTAACGTAGAAAGAGTATTTAATGTTGCAAAAAGAATCATAGAAACCTATAAACAAGGAAACGATGTAGTTGTTGTTTTATCAGCGCAAGGAGATACTACCGATGAACTCATTGCGAAAGCTCATGAGATAGATTTACATCCTTCCAGAAGAGAAATGGATATGCTTATATCTACGGGGGAACAAATATCTGTTGCCCTTATGGCAATGGCAATTCAAAAACTGGGGTATCCTGCTGTATCATTGAATGCTTTTCAAGTAGGAATGCATACTAACCGTACCCATAGCAACGCAAGATTAAAGAAAATTCACACGGAAAGAATAGAAGCTGAATTAGACAGAAAAAATATTGTATTGGTTACAGGTTTTCAAGGAATTAATAGATTTGAGGATATTACTACTCTTGGAAGAAGCGGATCAGATACTACTGCAGTTGCCTTAGCTGCTGCCCTAAGAGCAGATCAATGTGAGATTTATACGGATGTTGAAGGGGTATATACTGCTGACCCGAGAATTGTTAAGAATGCGAGAAAATTGAAGGAAATCTCATATGACGAAATGTTGGAACTGGCTTCTTTAGGAGCAAAGGTTCTCCATAACCGTTCTGTTGAAATTGCCAAAAAATATAATGTAGAACTCGTTGTAAGATCCAGCTTAAACAATGCAGAAGGAACAGTTGTTAAGGAGGTATGTAATATGGAAAAAATGTTAGTAAGCGGTGTAGCAGGCGATAAAAATGTAGCCAGAATCTCGGTGATCGGTGTACAAGATACTCCAGGAAAGGCATTTGAATTATTCTCATTATTGGCAAAGCATAAAATTAGTGTAGATATTATTTTACAATCCATAGGTAGAGACGGAACCAAGGACATTTCCTTTACAGTAGCCAGAGATGATTTACACGATGCGCTAAAACTCATTAAAGAAAATCAAGAAAGATTAACTGCAAAAGATGTTGTATACAGTGACAAAATAGCAAAAGTATCTATTGTTGGAGCAGGCATGGCAACCAATCCGGGAGTTGCGGCAATGATGTTTGAAGCGATGTATAATGCAGGAATTAATATCAATATGATTTCTACCTCTGAAGTAAAGATTTCCGTACTAATTGATGAAAAATACACAGAAGATGCTATGAATGCAATCCACGAGCAATTTAGATTGGCAATAGAAAGATAGATTAAATACACAGCGGCTCCATGAACACATAAGTTCATGGAGCCGTTTTTATATACAGCGGCTTTTGGCCGCTTGTTTTGACTTGACTTATTATTATAATATGTATAGTATAAAGTTGTGTTACAATATATGGAAAAAAACAGGAATAATTCTCTGTAAATATTGTTTAGACCAGGCAAATCGTTTATAATAGTATTAATGTAAAATAGAAATTGAAATGGTGGGTAAAATGGACATTATAAAAAAATTGCAGGAAGAATTTGAGTTAAAACCTTTTCAGGTTGAAAATACAGTAAAACTCATTGATGAAGGAAATACAATTCCTTTTATTGCAAGATACCGAAAAGAAGCTACAGGTTCCTTAGATGATGTAACGCTCCGCAATTTTTATGAAAGATTAAATTACCTTTGTAATCTGGCAGATAAAAAGGAGCAGGTTACAAGAAGCATCGAAGAACAGGGGAAATTAACCGATGAACTGGTTAAGCAAATTGAAAAAGCTGAAACGATCACTGAATTAGAAGATATATATAGACCTTTTAGGCCTAAGAGGAGGACAAGGGCTACCATCGCAATGGAAAAAGGCTTAGAACCTTTTGCAAAAATCCTGTGGGAACAAGATTCTAAGCTTTCACCGGAAGAAATTGCAAAGGATTATATCAACCCCGAAAAAGAGGTCCATACGATAGAAGATGCTCTGCAAGGGGCAATGGATATTTTAGCGGAATGGATTTCTGACGAGGCCAATTATCGCAAATACATTCGTCGAGAAACCTTTAGTAAAGGCCTGCTTGTTACTAAAGCAAAGGATGGAGATTTAGAATCCGTATATGAAATGTACTATGACTATAGTGAAGCGATTAGAAGTATTCCCGGACATAGAATCTTAGCTATTAACAGGGGAGAAAAAGAAAAAGCCTTATCCGTTAAAATAGAAGCACCTATAGAAAGAATAGAGGCCTTTTTAGAAAAACAAGTGATTAATAATGACAAGAGTCCTTTTGCAGACCTCTTAAAAGCTGTAATAGAAGACAGCTATAAAAGATTAATTGCTCCTGCCATAGAGAGAGAAATAAGAAATGAGTTAACCGAAAAAGCTGAAACCAGAGCATTAGCGGTTTTTAAAAGCAATCTTTCACAGCTTTTAATGCAGCCTTCTATTAAGAATAAAGTGGTTATGGGATGGGACCCTGCATTTCGTACCGGATGCAAAATTGCCGTTGTGGATGAAACAGGGAAAGTGTTAGATACGACGGTAGTATATCCAACCCCTCCGCAAAATAAAGTGAAAGAGGCAAAAGAAGTATTAAAAGAGTTGATTAAAAAATATAATATCGACATTATTGCTATTGGAAACGGAACCGCATCCAGAGAATCCGAAATGATTGTTTCGGAACTTATAAAAGAGATAGACAAAGAGGTGCATTATATTATCGTCAATGAGGCGGGAGCCTCTGTATATTCTGCTTCTCCTTTAGGCTCGGAGGAGTTTCCGCAGTACGATGTTGGAATAAGAAGTGCCGCTTCCATTGCAAGGAGACTTCAAGATCCTTTAGCAGAGCTGGTTAAGATTGATCCTAAATCCATTGGAGTAGGGCAATATCAGCATGATATGAATCAAAAAAGATTGGAAGAAGCTCTGAATGGGGTTGTAGAGGATTGTGTGAATCGAGTTGGGGTAGACTTAAATACGGCTTCGGTTTCTCTGCTTCAGTATGTTGCAGGAATCAGAAATACTGTAGCTAAAAATATCGTAGAATATAGAGAAACCAATGGTAAGTTTACAACCAGAAAACAATTATTAGAAGTAAAGAAATTAGGTCCTAAAGTATTTGAGCAGTGTGCCGGATTTTTACGCATACCCGAATCAGACAATGGTTTAGACAGAACGGGGGTTCACCCGGAATCTTATAAGGCAGCAAAGGCTTTGCTGAAATATCTGGGCTATACTGAAAAAGATATATTAGAATCCAAAATAAAGAATATAAGAGAGCAAATAGAGGATATAAATATATTAGCAGAAGAATTAGAAATAGGTGTACCTACCCTGGAAGATATTATCAAAGAGTTGGAAAAGCCAGGAAGAGATCCAAGGGAAGATATGCCAAAGCCAATATTAAGAAGCGATGTCCTTGAGCTTGAAGATTTAAAACCGGGCATGGTTTTAATGGGAACCGTACGCAATATTACGGACTTTGGCGCTTTTGTGGACATAGGCGTTCATCAGGACGGACTCGTTCATATATCAGAAATGTCAGATCGATTTATCAAGCATCCATTAGAAGCAGTCAGTGTGGGTGATATTATTAAGGTATCTGTATTAAGTGTTGACATAAATAAGAAGAGAATAGCATTAACGATGAAAGGGATTTAAGGAAGGAGAAATAAAATGGAAGTTAGGTCGTTTAATGATGACTATCACGAGGTCGGCCAATTAGTATTAAGTGCACAGGCAAATAAGGAAACATATTTCTTCACTCCGGTCTATGCGACAGTGGAGGAAATGAAAAAGGCTTGGGAGGGAAAAGAACTCATCTTGATGGTTGCAGAAGAAGACAATCAGATCATAGGTTTCGGGGGACTGGATTTAGTCCGAAAAGAGGGTAACCCCAATGCGGATTTATACGGGATTGTCGTAAATCCTCTTTATCGCAATCAAGGGGTAGGCAGTGCGTTAATGGAAGCTTTAATTCAAAAAGCAAAAGAAGTAGGCATCCATTCGATTTATGCTCAAGTTGGCACAGAAAATGAAGAAGGAATAGATTTTTTAATCAAGTATGGCTTTGAGTATAAAAGAAGCTTTTTTAGAATGGAAATGAATGAACCGATCTATCAAGAAGTAGAGTGTCCCGAAAATATTGAAATAAGAAGAACAGAAAAAATAAAGGATCAAGAGCAGTTCTTAGAAACCTATAAAGAAATTTTTGGCAATATAAAACATGGAGAAAAACAGCTTGCCATTCTATCCGATCCAAATAATAACCATGAGATTTTCCTAATGTTTAGGGTGAGCAGAAGCACCGGAAAAGAACTGTTAATTGGTTTCTGCGGTGTAGAAAGTATAGAAGAAGATACCGGAATCAATCGCCGTATTGATACCCTGGGCGTCATTGATAAGTATGGAAGAAGAGGAATGGGTAAAGTACTTTATATGACGGTTTTAAATTATTATTGGTCTTTGCCTGATACGAAAAAGATTAGTATTACTTTAAAAAGTTCATCGGAAAATGTTAAAAAGTTTTATTTGTCCTGTGGCATGGAAGAAACACAAAGTACAGAAACCTACAAATATGAAATTGAATATTAAAAGTTTTATCATATACGAAAGTTGACACATATAAAATCATATAGTATAATGAATTCAAATTAAATAAGAAGATTCTTCAGGGCAGGGTGCAATTCCCGACCGGCGGTGATAGTCCGCGAGTGCGTTATGCACTGATTTGGTGAAATTCCAAAACCGACAGTACAGTCTGGATGGGAGAAGAATGGAGATTATTTTGTATTTCCAAGCAGTCCGAAGAATCCTCTGGCTGCTTTTTTTATTGTAGGCAGCCCCAAAAAATAAGGAGGAATCTAAATGGAAAACATTCAAAGAGTAGCAGGTCAAAAGAAAAGAGTATTTGAAACAAGCAATTTAGTAAAGATGGGATTATTATCAGCTTTGGCATTTATCCTTATGAGGCTTGATTTCCCGATACCAGGGTTCCCGCCATTCTTAAAAATGGATGTAAGCGATATCCCTTCAGTAATTGGTGCATTGGCTATGGGTCCGGCTGCCGGGGTAATTATTCAATTTGCTAAAGCATTTCTTTACATGGTTTCTGGAAGCGATACAGGGTTTGTTGGTCCTTTAGCCAATTTCATTGTAGGAGCGGCATATGTATTGCCTCTTGGGCTTGTATATAAATATAAGCCAAATTTAAAAGGATTCATTATTGGATGTTTTGGTGGAACAATTTCTATGGCGGCAGTCGGCGGACTTATGAATTATTTCGTAATGATTCCGTTTTATGCAGTACTATTTGGAATGGGTGTTGACGTGATCGTTGCCATGGGTACTAAAGTCAATGCAAGCATCACCGATTTAAAAACTTTGGTATTATACTCTATTGTGCCTTTTAACCTGTTAAAAGCCAGCGGCATTTCTATTTTAGGCTATGGCGTGTATAAGGCGCTGCAACCTTTATTCCGAACAAATAAATAGTTTAAGAATGATAGAATGGGCTTGCCCATTCTTTTTTCTTGCATATTTTTATAAAAAATAATACAATTAAACATAATATATTAAGATTGTATAATCGAAAGGAAAGAAAACATTAATGATTTATGAAAGTCATTCTGAAGAAGAAACGAAACAAATTGGTATAAATATAGGTAATGGATGCAAAAGTGGGGACATCTACTGCCTAATTGGAGATTTAGGCGTTGGAAAGACTGCTTTTGCAAAAGGTTTAGCAGAAGGATTAAATATCAGCGAGCCCATTACAAGTCCTACCTTTACAGTGGTTAATGAATATGAAGGAAGGCTACCTTTATATCATTTCGATGTATATAGGATTACCGATATAGATGAAATGGATGAAATAGGGTATGAAGAATACTTTTTTGGGGATGGCGTATGCTTAATCGAATGGGCCGATCTCATAGAAGATTTAATACCGGATTCTGCCCTTTGGATTCATATCAAAAAGGATTTAGCTAAAGGCGAAAATTATAGAGAAATTACTATTTCGAACAAAAGGACTGATTGAATTGAAGATATTGGCATTGGACTCATCGGGCAATGTAGCCTCTGTAGCTATTATAGAAGATGATAAATTATTAATCGAGCTTACAATGAATTATAAAAAGACCCATTCACAAACGCTTTTGCCTATGATTGATTCTATTTGCAAAATGGTGAATGTGGATTTAGAGTCTTTAGATTATATTGCAGCAGCCAGCGGTCCCGGTTCTTTTACAGGCCTTAGAATAGGGGTTGCGACTGCAAAGGGACTCGCATATGCCCTTAATAAACCGATCATTGGAGTTCCAACCCTCGATGGGCTGGCATATAATATTACATATACCGACTATTTAATATGTCCGATTATGGATGCAAAAAGGAACCAAGTGTATACAGCCTTCTATTTATGGGAAAAGGATGTTTTAAAAAGGCAGTCGGACTATTTAGCCATTGAGATTAATGAGTGTATCAAAAAAGCCAAAGAGTATAATAAACCCATCATTTTCTTAGGAGATGGAGTTCCTGTATACAAGGACAGAATAAAAGAAGCAATAGGGGATTGGCAGTACTATTTTGCGCCCCAGTCCTGCAATATGCAAAAGGCATCATCTATTGGAAGTTTAGGAATGCTTCTTGCTAAGGAAGGAAAATTCCAGGATTCTATGGAGTTTGTGCCTTTTTACCTAAGAAAATCTCAGGCAGAAAGAGAATACGAAGCTAAGACAAGGGGAATTCTATGATCAAGATAATTCCAATGAAAGAAGAGCATATCCCTGGAATCCATGAAATTGAAAAAAGCTGTTTTACAATTCCCTGGTCTAAGGAAGCCTTTGAAAAAGAATTAAGGGAGAACCCCCTAGCGTATTACATTGTAGCAGAACTAGAAAATACTGTTTTAGGATACGCAGGCATGTGGGTGATTGCAGACGAAGGTCATATTACGAATATAGCAGTACATCCTGATTTTCAGCATCAGGGTGTGGGAACTTTATTAATGGAGCATCTTATAGACGAAGCCAGAAGTAAGAACTTCTTTGGTCTTACTTTGGAAGTAAGGGAAAGCAATGTCAAAGCACAGAATTTATATAAAAAATTTGGTTTTATCAATGAAGGACTAAGAAAAGGGTATTATCAGGATACAGGGGAAAATGCTATTATCATGTGGAAATATTTTAATAATTAAAACGTCTTCTAAGCCAGAAGACGTTTTATTATAGGGGAGAAAGTTGTCATATTAACAAAAACATTTTGAATTAAGAGGAAATCAATCTTCCTTATTGAATATAATAGTATAGAGAAAGGAGTGGAAATATGAAGAAATTTCGCGAATTATCCTATAGAGATCTGAAGAAATTTATCAATCCCTCGGATTTTGATTTTAGAACCACCGATGAACTGGAACCAATGGAAGGCATTATCGGCCAGGAAAGAGCAGTCAAAGCAGTAGAGTTCGGACTGAATATCAAAATGAGGGGCTATAATATTTATATGTCAGGTCCAACCAGTTCAGGCAAAACCACTTATGCAAAATCCTGCGTTAAAGAAGTAGCTAAAAATGAACCAGTTCCTTATGATTGGTGTTATGTATACAATTTCACTAAACCGAGCAATCCTTTAGCCCTCCGTTTTCCTCCAGGATTAGGAAAAGAATTTCGAGATGATATGGATGAACTCATTGAGTTCTTACTTGAAGAGATTCCAAAGGCATTTAATTCAGAAGAATATGAGAAAGAAAAAGCAGAAATTATAAAACGCTATCAAACCAATAAAGAAGAAGTCGTTAAAAAAATGAAAGAAAGAGCAAAGGAATTAGGCTTTGGCGTAAAGGTCACCAATTCCGGCATATATTTTCTTCCGCTTATTGATGGAGAGGCGATTGATGAAAGTGAATATGATGCTTTAAATGAAGAAATAAAAGATAGATTCTCAAAAGTGACAGAGGAAATTCAAGACGAAGTATCGGAAATTGTGAAGGTTTTAAGAGATTTGGAAAAAAAGGCAAAGCAGGAGATAGAAGATTTAGAGTATAAGATTGGGCTCTTTGCAGTAGGGCATCATATCAGCGCTTTAAAAGAAAAATATAAAGAATTTGATAGAGTCAATAAATACTTAGAAGCTGTCCAGGAAGATATTTTAGAAAATATTGAGGAATTTTTGGACAGTGAGACTGAAGAAGAAGATCAAATATCTTCCATCCTTCCTTTTGTAATCAAAAAGAATATTGAAGACGTTATTATAAAATATAGAGTTAATTTATTTATAGACAATACAGACACAAAAGGTGCGCCTGTTATTATAGATTTTAATCCTACCTACAATAAATTAATTGGTCAAATTGAATACGACAACGAATTTGGAAATTTAACCACGGATTTTACCAAAATAAAACCCGGACTCTTTCATCAAGCTAATGGAGGCTATTTAATTCTTCAGGCTATGGATGTATTAACGAATACCCAGTCCTGGGAAGCCATAAAAAGAGTATTAAAAACAAAAGAAGTCAGTATTGAAAGTTTAAGAGAGCTAATTGGTCTTACAGCTGTTTCTTCCTTAAAACCGGAAGCCATCCCCGTAGAAGTAAAGGTCATTATGGTCGGAAGCAGCTATATATATAATATACTATATGAATATGATGAGGATTTTAAAAAGTTATTTAAAATCCGTGCAGATTTTGACTCGGAGATGTCAAACAACTTCGAAAATGTTAAAATGCTTGCCAGATTTATACGCTCTTACTGTCAGAAAGAAAAAACGGCACCTTTTGATGCCGGAGCAGTTGCCAAGGTCGTGGAATATGCCTCCAGAATAGCGGAGAATCAAGAAAAATTGACTACCAGATTTAACAGTATTGTAGAGATTTTATGTGAGGCCAATACATGGGCAAAAATCGATCAAAAAGATATTGTCACATCGGAACATGTTGAAAAGGCGATCATAGAAAAAGAAAAACGCTCCAATCTTTATGAAGAAAAGATGGAAGAAATGATGAATGAAAACATCATTATGATTGATTGTGACGGACAGAAAATCGGGCAAATCAACGGTCTTGCGGTATTAGATACGGGGGATTATGTATTTGCAAAACCATCGAGAATTACCGCTACGACTTATATGGGGCAATCGGGCATTATTAATATTGAAAAAGAAGCTGAAATGAGCGGAAAAGTGCATAATAAAGGGGTACATGTCCTAGCCGGTTATTTAGGTCAGACCTATGCTCAAGAGTTTCCACTTTCCCTTTCTTGCAGAATTTGTTTTGAACAAAACTACTATGGTGTTGACGGTGACAGTGCATCCAGTACGGAATTATATGCTATTTTGTCAAGCCTTGCTGAAGTGCCTATTAAACAAGGTATTGCCGTTACCGGTTCTATTAATCAAAGAGGAGAAATTCAACCCATCGGCGGTGTATCCTACAAGATAGAGGGATTCTTTAAATTATGTAAAGCGAGAGGATTAACCGGAGAACAAGGGGTTATTATACCTTATCAGAATGTAAAAGATTTAGTCTTAAAAGATGAGGTTATAGAAGCTGTTAAAGAAGGAAAATTTCATATCTACCCAATACGCCATATCGATGAAGGTATAGAAATATTAACGGGAGTTCCTGCAGGACAAAAAGGAGAAAACGGAAGATATCCGGAGGACAGTATCCATGGAAAGGTATATAATAAGCTGAAACGCTTTTATCGAGGCAGTCTTACTGAAACTAAAAGAATTGGTGGAAAAAGGAAGTAAATTACAAAAACCACAAATCAAATCAAATTTTACCTCTATACATGTGAAAAAGCGGAGGGTATAATAGATACAAGGGATTTACCGAAGAAATAAGCTTTCTATAGCATTTAGAAGATTTGATGGAGGGCAAACATGAAAAAATACAAAAAAGTATCTATCGAAAAAGAGATCGTAGAAGAAGTATACTGCAATATTTGTGGAGAAAAAATTGCCAAAAATAGTCATAATCATTTTGAAGATTTCCTCCATATAGAAAAGGTTTGGGGATATGATTCAAAAAAGGATGGAAAAAAAGACGACTTTGACGTTTGCCAGCATTGCTATGAAGAATGGGTAAAAACATTTAAGATTTCCATATAAGCTTTTGGTCTTGCAATCCTTACAAATCTGTTATACAGTATTTGTAAGGTTGTTTTTTTGAAATACTTTCCTATTTCAAAGGTGCCTGCGGTATTTGCAGGCTTTTTGTAAAATAGATGAACAGCCCTTTTCTTAGGAGTGACAAAGGATGAATTTAAGTGAAGTAAAAGACAATTTAAAAAGTCAAGGCTATAAATTGACAAATCAGCGCAAGGCAATTCTGGATGTTTTAATGGATTATAAAGGACATGTTCTGTCTGCAGAGGAAATTTATGAAAAAACCAAAGAAAGATATTCCAAAACCAATGTTTCAACCATCTATCGAAATCTGGAAATACTGGAGAATGTCAATCTTGTTCATAGAATTAATATGAATGGAGAAGCTTCTAAATATAAACTGGTATGTAATAATAAGCACCATCATCATATTATTTGCAAAGATTGTGGAAAATCGCAGATTATAGATTTTTGCCCATTAAAGACTATCAATGATGAATTTAAAGATGAAGAGTTTGTTTTAACGGACCACCGTTTTGAACTCTATGGATATTGTAAAGAATGTGTAAAAAAGAAGAATGAACAGGGTTAAGCCTGCTCATTCTTCTTTTTTGTTGCAGAGTTTTTAAGATGTTTAAAGAATAAAACAGATACAAGGATGAGTACTGCCAGTAAAACAATGGTTCCGCCCGAAGCCAGTTCAAAATAGTAGGAGATTATAATTCCTAAAATAATTGCGGTTTGCGAAAAAATAATAGAAAGAAAAGCGGCATGTTTAAAGCTGTGGGCAATTTGAAGACTTGCAGCTACAGGAAGCACCATTAAGGAAGATACGAGGAGTATTCCTACAATACGCATGGACAGAGTAATTGTAACTGCTATTAACACAATAAAAAATAAATTAATGCCTTTTACAGGAACCCCCGATAAAAGAGCAGCTTCTTCATCAAATGCCATGTAAAATAACTCTTTATAAAGAAGTCCTATAGAAATAATCACCAGAATCCCTAAACCTAAAATCACCCATAAATCCGATGGAAGCACAGTGGTTATGTTTCCGAACAAATAACCAAACAGGTCAAAACTGATCGATTTTGCAAGACTGATTAATATAACGGCAAGCCCTATTCCAAAAGACATTATGATAGAAATGGACAGTTCGGCGTATTTTTCATAGCTTTTTCTTAATTTCTCCATTGCCAGGGCGGCAATTACAGAAAAAGCAAGAGTGACCCCCAGGGGAGATATATTTAGAAGTATTCCGGCGGCAATTCCTGAGAGGGCTACATGGGATAATCCGTCTCCAATAAGGGACATTCTTCTAAGGACAATAAATATGCCCATAAGAGGGCATAAAAAGCCAATAATCACTCCGGCAAGAAGAGCCCGCTGCATAAAGCTGTAGGTTAATATTTCAAACACTATAAAACTCCTTTCGTTAGAAGGCTTTACCCATTAATGATGATGATGCAGTAAGTGCATTTTTTCACCATATACCTGAGAAAGAATACTTGAAATAGGTATATCCGAATCCTTATCATGGACGATCAATTTCTTTTCTCCCATGCAGGCTACACGATTTGCTTTTTCTGTTATGACACCTATATCATGGGAAATCATCACGATCGTAATATGCATATTTTCATTCAGATCCTTTAAAAGCTCATAAAAGCTGTCTTGAGAATGGATATCGATTCCTACCGTAGGCTCGTCCAAAAAGATCATTTGAGGGGAACTTACCAATGTTCTTGCTATGAATACTCTTTGCTGCTGTCCACCGGAAAGATTTCCGATGAGTCTTTTGCTGTATTCCTTCATGCCTACCAGTTCAAGGGCTTCATATACCCTTTCCATATGCTGTTTCTTTATTCTTTTAAAGAGACCAAGTTGAGGATATAAATTTGCAGAAACGACTTCTTCTACAGTGGCTGGAAAGCTGGTATTAAAAGAAGCTGCTTTTTGCGCGACATAGCCGATTTTTCCCCAGTCTTTAAAAGAGTCAATAGGCTGCCCAAATAATTTTATACTTCCTTTTGTAGGTTTTAATAAGCCTAGGATGATTTTAAGAAGGGTACTTTTGCCCGAGCCGTTAGGACCGACGATGCCAATATAATCCCCGCTGTTGATTTCAAAATTGATGTTGTCCAATATCAACTTGTCATCGTATCCAAAGGATAAATTATTAATTTCAAGTATTTTATCCATAACTATTCTCCTAAAGCTTTTATTAAAGCATCCAGATTTTCTCTCATCACACTGAAATAATCTTTGCCTTCATCTAAATCCTTTTGGGTTAAGCCGCTTAAATCATTAAGAACCGAGGACGTTGCCCCAGTCTCTTTTGCAATAACTTCTGCCAGTTTTGGACTTGCCAAGGTTTCAAAAAAGATATATTGGATATTGTGCTCCTTGATAAAATCTGAAATCTTTGCCATCTGAGAAGGTGTAGGTTCTGCTTGTGGAGACAGACCGGAGATAGAAAGTTGTTTAAGTCCGTATCGGTTTGCCATATAACCAAAAGCAGCGTGGGATACAACAATTTCTTTCCTTGGGAGTTTGGAGAGTTCAGTGCGATATTGGTTATCAAGCTCTAAAAGGTTGTTCTTTAATGTTTCAAAGTTGTTTTCATAAAATGCTTTATTTTCTACATCAACTTTAACAAGAGCATTTTTTATATTTTCAGATTGTATGATTGCATTGATCGGATCAAGCCATACATGAGGATCATATGAACCATGTTCATGTTCATCTTCAAGTTCATCCTCAAGTTCATGTTCTTCTTCCTCAAAGGTTAACGGCTCAATATTTTCTGAGGCATTGACAACTGTTAATCCGGGATTATTAATAGAAGCAATAACTTTTTCAGCCCATGATTCCATCCCAAGGCCGTTATAGACGAGGATATCTGCTTTCTCCATTTGACCCATTAATTTTGCAGAAGGTTCCCAGTCATGGGGTTCGGAACCGGGAGGCACTATAAGATGAATATCCACTTTGTCTTGTCCAATCTTTTTAGCAAAATCATATAAGGGATATATGCTGGTATACACCGTTACTAAATTTTCAGCCTTAGGAGAAGACTCCTTGTGTGCTGAACAACCGGATAAAGCAAATATAGAAAAACTAAATACCATCATACATAATAAAAATCTTTTCATAGCGAACAGTCTCCTTAATCAATCTAAATGCAACATTTTTGCATTTAGAACATTATCTTATGAATATCACAAATTCCAAAAAAATGCAAGGGGTATTTATTGATGGGCTTTTTTTTGATACAATGAACGTATTCCATTTTGGATATACTATTATAATAAGCAATTATTGCAAAATATATTTTGAGGAGATTATTTATGTTGGATGTATGTCTTTTAGGTACAGGAGGAATGATGCCCCTGCCAAATAGATGGCTTACAGCTTTGCTGATACGATATAACGGAAGGAAGCTTCTGATCGATTGTGGAGAGGGTACTCAAATTACTTTAAAAATGTTAGGATGGGGCTTTAAGACAATAGACACCATTTGTTTTACCCATTATCACGGAGATCATGTTACGGGACTTGCCGGACTTTTATTGACCATTGGAAATTCAGGAAGAACCGAGCCGATTACATTAATAGGCCCTGCAGGATTAGAAAAAGTTGTTCAGGGGTTAACGATTATCGCGCCGGAATTGCCTTTTGAACTAAAATTTATAGAGCTTTCTGAGGAAACAAGTATTCCCTCAGGGGATCTTTTAATAAAAGCCGTACCAGTAGAGCACACCATTTCTTGTTTTGCCTATGTGATAGAGCTTCAAAGGCGTCCTAAGTTTAAGCCAGATCAAGCAAAGGCACTTAATATCCCCACCCGTTTTTGGAAGGAGCTCCAAAGAGGGGAAACGGTCGAATGGAATGGCAGCATTTATACACCCGATATGGTTTCAGGGGATAAACGGAAAGGGATTAAAGTGGCCTACTGCACGGACAGCCGTCCTACTTTAGGACTGATGGATGCTATTTATAAAGCGGATTTATTTGTGTGCGAGGGAATGTATGGGGATGACGAAGACAAGCCTCAGGCACAAAAAAATAAGCATATGACCTTCTCGGAAGCAGCATATTTAGCAAAGGAAGGGGAAGTAGAGGAGTTGTGGCTGACCCATTTTAGTCCTGCGTTATCGGAACCGGAAGCCTATTTAAGTGTAGCCACAGACATTTTTCCTAATACAAAATTAGGAGAAGAACGCATGATTAAGAATTTAAGTTTTATACAGGAAAAAAATGCATAATCGTGGTATAATAGTATTATTTCAGACTTTAAAATGCATTAAGTCGTATCTGGTATAAGAGGTCTTAAAAGCTTATATACTGGCGGTGAAATCTATGGAAGATTATGAGATTATTCAATGCTGTCTTCAAGGGAAAAAAGAAATGTTTGAAGAACTGGTATCTCGCTATAAGAATTTGGTTTATTCCATTATTCTTCGCATGACGAATGATCCTGAAGAAGCGAACGATTTAGCACAAGAAGTGTTCATTAAAGTTTATCGTAATCTGGATAAATATGAACCTACCTATAAATTCTCTACCTGGATTATGAGAATTACTACGAATTTGGTTATTGATTCAAGAAGAAAACAAAAACAATCCACTATTTCTGTGGAAGAGATGCCATATGAACCTTCAAGTGAAGGAGGTCCTGAGGAAGAATATCTTCGTCAGGAAAAATCCAATGAAGTCATAGATGCCTTAAATGCTCTTCCCGAGATGTACAGGATTCCTATCATATTATTTCATCAACAGGGCTTGTCGTATCAAGAAATATCGGATGTCATTAACGAACCCTTATCAAAAGTGAAAAACCGGATTTTTAGGGCTAGAAAAATGTTAAAAGAATATCTTTTGAAGTCAAAGGAGGGTGGAATATATGGAATGTAATCATGCAGATAAGCTGATCATGAAATATATGGATGGAATTCTTAGTATGGAAGAAGCACAAAAGCTTAATCTTCATATTACGCAATGCGAATCTTGTAAGGAAAGCTTTTTTATGTATCAAATGGTGATGGATGAACTTAGAGATGAAGCAGTAAGTGAGGCGCCGGACGGGTTTGAAGCTGCAGTTATGGCAAAAATCAAAGACATTGAGGTAGATTATAAACTAAAAGAACCAATGCCGATAGATAATCTTACAGCTATGCTGTGGGGAACGTTTTCTCTTTTGTTTGGAATAGGGGTATTGCTTTATATTTATAATCAACCGGTTTTAGAATTTTTACTGGGCAATCCTTATACCAAGGATTGGGCACAGGCTATGATTCCTACAGTAGATGTATTAAGTGTATATGTCAGTGATATAAAAAGTAAGCTGCAAGAACTTGTATCTAACGGCAGTCAACTTTTTACCTCTTTAAAAATGATTGCAATCCCTGTTTTAGCTGTTCTTGCTTCCATAAAATATTATATTTACCGTAAACAAAAGGTAGAGATATGAAAAAATCCCGATTTTTATATGGAGTTTTATTATTTGTAATGCTTACAGTTGCTTCTTATGCCGTAACTGTTTATAATGAAGAAAGTAAGTTTTCTGGTCTACAGTTCATGAAGCAAATTGAACTACAAGGGAAAACAAAAGGAGAAGCTCTTCTTTTGTTTTCTAATATACATATTTTGGGTATTCATACAGGGAATATGTATATCTTTGAAGGAGAAATTAAGCTTGACGGAATACTAAATGGAAATATCTATATCTATGGTGGAGACGTATACATTGACGAATCGGGAGTTGTTAATGGGAAAATAAGAACCATATCCTCCAATGTAGTATATCATCAGAAAGCACAGATTGACGGTTCTATTGAACCTTTAATGGCTACTTTAAATATTTTTATAAAACAGTGGGACGAAACACTGTTTTCTCATTATACGGACGATATTCCTTTTTTTATTCTGGAATTGGCTAGAGTGGTTATCCAGATCATTATAAGTCTGTTATTTTTATCTCTTTTTAGCCGAAATGTTATATTGCAAGGAATTGCTTTAATAAAGCAAACGAAGGATGTACTCTATAGAGGAACTGTGATATATTTAATGGGAATAGCACTTATACTGCTTTTTACCTTATCTATAGTAGGGTTTCCTTTTGCACTTTTATTACTTTTAATAGGTTTGCTGCTTTCCGGTTTGGGTGTTACAGCTCTGTCTGTGATCATTGGAGAGTGGATTTTGGAAAGAATTGATTTACCGAAGGATATATATATAAAATTTTGGTTAGGAATAGGTATACTGGAATTGGCAAAAAGTATTCCTGTTTTCGGAGAAATGGCCAGTATATTTATAATTCCTCTTCTTAGTTTAGGTATGGTCACTCAAGTTATCCTAAATAAACTATTAAATGTTCCTAATGCCTTTATAGAAGAAAGCTATGAAAACAATTTTAACCCTTATCATCAGGCAAAACTCTACGACATCATAACACAAAACTTGAACGGGAGGGGGAGACGAGAGTGAGAAAATTCTTTATGATTGCCGTTATTCTTATTTGTGTAGGCACATACTATTATTATGTTAAGACAGAAAGAACAGTTAAAGAAGAAAAGATAACGGAATTTGACAAGATAGTAGAATTAAGTAATGAAGCAAATTATTTTAGCGATCCCGATCAGTTAATGGTAATGAATAATAGAATTATTGCCTATTTATATGGGGGAAATGTAAAAGATGAAGAAATCGAGCAGCTCGTTACTATACAAAGAACTTTACTGGATAATGAATTGTTAAAAATCAATCCTCTTGAAACCCAATTAATAAAAATTGAGTCTAAAATAGCAGAGTATAAGGAAAAAGAGTTAAAAGTGATTAAAATTAAGCAAAGATCTGCACAATATGATGAAAAAAACAAGAATATTGCAAAAGTGCAGGTTATCCAATATATGAACGCAGGAGATGACAATTACTTGCAATATTATCTAAGAAAACAAGTAGATGATACATGGAGAATTCTTGGCTGGGAAGTCACAGATGAATTTAGCATATCGGAGGAACTGGAATATGAAAAACAGTGAGGATATTTATATACTGGCAGTTGAAACTTCATGTGACGAAACTGCGGCATCGGTTGTTAAAAATGGAAGAGAAGTTTTGTCCAATATCATTTCATCCCAAATAGATCTTCATAAACAATATGGAGGAGTCGTTCCGGAGATCGCTTCCAGAAAACACGTGGAAAAAATTAATCCGGTTATACATGAAGCCTTAGAGCAATCTAAGATTTCTTTACAAGATATCGACGCTATTGGAGTGACTTATGGCCCCGGACTGGTTGGGGCACTTCTTGTAGGGTTATCTGCGGCTAAGGCTTTAGCTTTTGCTGCAAAAAAACCTTTAGTAGGCGTTCATCATATAGAAGGACATATATCAGCCAATTATATTGAAAACAAAGACTTTGCACCACCTTTTATATGTTTAATCGTATCCGGGGGGCATAGCCATTTAGTTCATGTAAAAGATTATGGTGTATATGAAATTTTAGGCAAAACACGAGACGATGCTGCGGGAGAAGCCTACGATAAAATTGCAAGAGCAATTGGGCTAGGCTACCCAGGAGGACCTAAAATCGATAAGCTGGCTAAAGAAGGAAATCCGAATGCAATTGATTTTCCAAGAGCTTATTTAGAAGATGGCTCCTTTGACTTTAGTTTCAGCGGTTTAAAATCTGCTGTTCTAAACTATTTAAACAGATGCAAAATGATGGGAGAAGAAATCAATGATCGAGATATCGCTGCCAGCTTTCAGCAATCCGTCATTGATGTTTTGGTATCTAAAACAATTGCAGCCGCAAAAGAAAAAGGCGTTAATAAAATTGCTATGGCAGGTGGGGTTTCAGCCAATACAGCCCTAAGGAATGCTATGCAGGAGGCTTGTGACATAGAGAAGATATTTTTCCAATGTCCATCGCCCATTTTGTGTACGGATAATGCTGCTATGATTGGCTGTGCAGCTTATTACGAATACATTAAAGGTGTTCGTCATGGGCTTGATTTAAATGCCGTACCTGGTTTAAAATTAGGTCAGAGATATGTATAAAAAATAAAATTTTAAAAAAATCTTTTTTTTCTGCTAAATTTTGTTTAAAATAGTGAATGTATGTTTATAATTAAGAGGGGGTGAAATGATGAGAAAAATCTTAAGAATCATTATTGCGATCATATTAGGAAGCTTAACTTATGTCTTATGTAATTTCTTATATATTGGATATTTAAAGCCAATAGATTTTTTTGAGCAAGTGCCTGAAAAGTTTGATTTTATTTTTGCTTTAGGCGTTGCTTTATTAGTACTCATTATATGTTATATTACGGTATCATCCATAATTACTGATTTGATCTTAAAACAGATGAAAAGCCTGGAAGAGTTATTTACCAAAATGTCTTTAAAAGAAATCGTCATTAACGTCGGAGGTATTTTCGTTGGATTAATCATAGCGAATTTACTAGGAATCGCTGTATTACAGTATGGCCCTATTGGAACTTTAATCATACTGGCCTTAAATTTAATTTTTGGATATTTAGGATATCAAATTGCTCAAAGGAAAAAAGAAGAAATCAAAATATTAGAAAGCAGTCCTGCCGTAGAACACGAGATTGCAAAGCCTAAAGTTTTAGACACCAGTGTTATTATAGACGGTAGAATTCTGGATATTTTAAAAACCGGACTCATCGAAGGTAAAATATTAATACCTACTTTTGTTTTAGAAGAGCTCAGACATATTGCAGACTCTTCTGATGCCCTTAAAAGAAACAGAGGACGAAGAGGATTAGATATTTTAAATGAAATTCAAAAACAGCTGGAGGTTCCCGTAGAAATTGTAGAAATCGATTATAAAGAGATCGCCGAAGTTGACAGTAAATTATTAAAAATGGCACAGCAGCTTGACGCTATTGTTGTCACCAATGATTTTAATTTAAACAAAGTAGCAGATTTTCAAGGGGTATTTGTATTTAATATCAATGAACTTGCCAATGCAGTTAAACCGGTGGTGCTTCCGGGAGAGGACATGGAAGTAACGGTTATTAAGGATGGTAAGGAAGATGGACAAGGAATTGGATACCTCAATGACGGAACCATGATTGTTGTAGAAGGGGGTAAGCGCCATATAGGAGAAACCATTAAGGTGCTTGTTACCAGTGTTCTTCAAACAGCAGCCGGACGAATGATTTTTACTAAAGCAAAAGACGAATAAACTATAAAAACTTCGGAGGATTCCTCCGGAGTTTTTTTAAAAGGAGATTTACTATGGATAATAATTTTAAATATACTACAGTCATTATCCCTGCCGCAGGAAAAGGAAAAAGAATGGGTACACAAATGAACAAGCAGTATCTTGAACTAGGGGGAAAGCCCATAATCGTACATACAATAGAAAAATTTGATCAGTCCCCGAGGATTCATGAAATAATCATTGTAACATCAAAAGAAGAGATGGAATACTTTAAAAAAGAGATCGTATCAAAGTATCATTTTAATAAACCCTTAAAAGTTGTTGCTGGGGGAAAAGAAAGACAAGAATCCGTATACAATGGATTGAAAAACATTTCGCCTGAGGCGGAAATCATTCTCATCCATGACGGAGCCAGACCTTTTGTTTCATTGGAGGAGATTGAAAAAAGTGTTGAAGGGGCCAGGGAGTATGGATCTTGTGTGATTGGTGTCAGGGTAAAAGATACGATTAAAATTTGCAATGAAGAAGGATATATAGAAAGTACCCCAAGAAGAGAAGGATTATGGGCAGTGCAGACGCCGCAGTCGTTTCAAACTTCTATCATTTTAGAGGCCCATAAAAAAGCGGAAGAAGATCATTTCTTAGGAACAGATGATGCCACATTGGTAGAACGATTGGGATATCCTATAAAGATATTAGAAGGCGGCTATCAGAACATAAAAATCACAACCCCAGATGATTTGACAATAGGAGAAGTGATTCTTAGTAAAAGGTCATAATCTACGGCATTCATACATTTTGTTAAAATATGGTAGAATCTTATTAAGAAAAAATAATTAAAATGTCTTGACATCATGTTTAAGATATGTTATTTTATATAAGCGTTCGTCGAGAGCGCTAAATAAATAATGGAGAGGTGTCCGAGTGGTTTAAGGAGCTGGTCTTGAAAACCAGTGACTCCGAAAGGGGCCGTGGGTTCGAATCCCACCTTCTCCGTTCATATCTTATTAAAGATTTTAACCATTTATTATGGAGAAGTACCCAAGTGGTTGAAGGGGCTCCCCTGGAAAGGGAGTAGGTCGTTAATAGCGGCGCGTGGGTTCAAATCCCACCTTCTCCGCCATTTACAAGATAAAAAAGTTGTTGACACACAATGAAGCGCGTGATATAATACACTTCGTTGTCGCGAAAAAACAACTTCATCGATCTTTGAAAACTAAACAGCACAAACCAAAAACAACCCAATCAATTCCATTGATTGAAGAATTAAAAGATAGCCAGTAAACTGGCAAGGATTATAACATGAGAGTTTGATCCTGGCTCAGGAT
>JAAYPH010000009.1 GCA_012519955.1 Candidatus Epulonipiscium sp. | reverse complement strand
CTCAAATGTCGGGAGGTCAACAACAAAGGGTATCTTTAGCCCGGGCTATTGCTAAAAATCCTGAGATTCTACTATGTGATGAACCTACGGGGGCATTGGACATCACGACAGGCATTCAGGTATTAAAGCTGCTTCGTAAATTCAATGAAGAGTATAAGAAAACAGTCATTATTATTACCCATAACGGGGAGATTGCTAAGATGGCTGATAGAATATTTTATATAAAAGACGGAAGACTTGATCGTATAGAAAAAAATGAGAAACCATTGTCCCCTGAGGAGGTGGCATGGTGATTCTATGGAAGAAATTATTTAGAGATTTAAAGGAAAATAAGATGGCATATTTTGCTTGTCTGATTGTCATTAGTATTGGCTTGATGTCCTATACGGCTATGTCCATTGCCATGGATAATCTCAATCGGGCAAAGAATGAATTCTATGAGGAAAAGCATTTCGCAGAAGGATTTGCAAAACTACGTTCCATGCCGCTGTCGAAGGTTCAAACTCTTTCCAGAATAGAGGGGATTAAAAAAATCGAAGGGCGTTTGGTTAAAGAGGTTAGAGTGCTTCTTCCAGGGAGGGAAGAGGATAATGTATATCTTAGACTGGTAGCCATAAATCCTGCGGATCCCTCTCATTTAAACGGCGTACAAAAAATTCAGGGCAGGGAATTAGAGGCTGACAAAGCAAATATTTGGATTGGTCCTAAATTTTTCGAAGTCAATGGTTTGGAGATGGAGGGAGAAATTTTTGTAGTCATCAACGGAGTAAAAAGAGAATTAGTGATAGCAGGAACAGCTCAAAGTCCGGAGTTCGTTTATCCCATGCAAAATGAGCAGAGCATGATGCCAACACCGGAAACTTTCGATATTGCCTATATTCCTTATGAAGCCATGGATTCTTTATTTGGTGCAGGGGGAACTGTTAATGACATTATTTTTACTTTAGAAGAAGGCTATAGCTTTCAAGATGTAGAAGACGAACTAAAGGCGAAGTTAAAAAAATACGGTTTAGAAGTCGCATTTGAACGAAAGGATCAACTCAGTCATGCCATGCTGCAACAGGAATTGGATGGGGTTGCTTCTATGGCTAAAAGTGTTCCCTTTCTATTTATTGGTATATCGGCAATCATTTTATACATTATGTTAAAGCGATTGGTAGAACAGCAAAGAGGTTTGATTGGGACATTAAAAGCCTTTGGATATACCCAAAAAGAGATTCTCTTCCATTACTTATCCTATAGCTGGATTATAGGCCTTGGGGGAGGCATCATTGGAGGGTTACTAGGAACAGCTTTATCCGGTGGTATGACGGAAGTGTATAAAGAATTCTTCCAGTTGCCTAATCTAAAAAATCAGTTTTCCTGGCAATATTTTATAATGGGAATTATTTTATCCGTTCTTGGCTGCCTTTTTGCAGGTTTTCAAGGGGTTAAAGGAGTACTCAAACTTCAACCTGCGGAGGGTATGAGGCCGGAAGCACCGCTTATAGGTAAGAAAATATTGATAGAAGAAATAAAGTTTATATGGAGCAATTTAACCGTTCAGGGACGCATGGCTATGAGGAATATCTTTCGCAGCAAGGGCAGAAGTTTTTTCACCCTGATAGGAATTATATTTACCTTTGCCATGATGGCAACGATGATTTCTTTTAATGATATGATTGATATTATGATGTTTGACCAGTTTAACAAGGTCCAAACCTATAATGTAAAAGTAAGCTTCGAGTCTCCTTTGTATGTAAAAGATGTTCTTAGAGAGCTCAAAAACAAGAAGGGTATTATAGAAATGGAAACGATGCTGGAGGTCCCTGCAACTTTTAAAAATATGTATCATGAAAAAAATCTGGTGATCCTGGGACTTCATAAGGAATCAAATCTATATAACATTCTGGATTCTAGCGGAAACAAAGTGAAAGTTCCAACAGAAGGAATTCTTTTATCGGATTCCATTGCCAAATCTCTTCATGTAGAAGTTGGAGACAAAGTTCAATTTGAGAGCCCTTGGGCCAAAGAAGATCCTATTTATGTTTATGTAACCGGCATTATTCCGCAATATTTAGGAGGCAATGCCTATATGGAAGAAGAAAGTTTAGGAAGACTCTTAGGTCAAGGTAAAATTGCTACCAGTGCGATCTTAAATATTCATCCAAAGGATATTGCTTCATTAAAGAACGAATATAAAACTTCAAAAGTTATTCAATCGATTGAAGAAAGCAGTACAACACTTAATAAATATAAGGAAATGCTAGGTTCCTATGGGTATATGATTTGGGTTATGGTTTTAATTGCGGTAGTTACAGGCTTTGCCATTGTATATAATTCCAGCATTATCTCGCTGGCGGAGCGAAAAAGAGAACTGGCTTCCTTAAGGGTTTTGGGGATGACTTATAGAGAAGTCTTAGAAATTATATCCTTTGAGCAGTGGATGCTTGGGGGCGTAGGAATGCTTTTGGGAATACCCATGACCTTTGTTTTTAAACAGAGTATGGCAGAAAGTATGAGCAGTGATATCATGACGATGCCTACTTATACCTCACCTTCCTCATTTGTGATAGCTTTAATGGGAACGGCTCTTGCCATTATTTTGGCACAGCTTAATATTGCACGGAATATTAAGAAGTTGGATTTAGTAGAAGTGTTAAAAGAAAGAGAATAAAGAAAGAGAATAAAGAAAGAGGGTGCTTTTTATGAAGAAATCACTTAAATGGATTTTCTTAATTTCGGGGGTCATACTGATTATTTTATTGAGTATTTTTTCTGCTTTAAAGCCTTTAACGGCAGAAGTACTTCAGGTTCAACCTAAAACTGTAGAAGTTTCCTTTAGGGAAGAAGGGACTGTAACGGCACAAAAGCAGGAAACTATTTATCCTGCGGTTCAAGGTTTAGTTGAAGCAGTTCATGTAAAAGAAGGGGATAAAGTTAAAGAGGGAGATATCCTTTTAAAAATAGATACTAAAGATTTAACCTATCAACTGGCCCAATTGGAAGAACAGAAAATCAGTATGCAGGGACAGGAGAAAAAAACCTATGATGAAATGAACCAGCAGCTTGTTAGTTTAAAAGCTCAGCTGCAAGGGTTAGAAGGACAAAAGGTGGAGACCAATAGTGCACCCTATAAATCTCAAATCAATCAGCAGCAAATAAGGATTGAAGAAGCTAAAAGACAACTTGAAATGGCAGAAGAGGAATATAAAAGAATCAATATTTTGTTTGAAAGCGGGGCAGTCAGCCAAAAAGAAAAGGACGATGCTGAAGAAGCTTTAAAGCAAGCTAAAAGCAATTTGAAAATACAGGAAGATGTTCTTAAATTGCTTAAAGAACAAACTGAAGGCAGTGATCTTTACTACGAAGGACAAAAGAAAGCAATAAAAAGTCAAATTGCCCTCCTGGAGTCTCAACTGAATCAAGGTTCTGACAAGTCCGGAACGGTTCAATATTATAAAGGAATGATAGAATCTTTGGATGCCCAAATTGAACAAATCAAGTATCAGATTGAAAGATCGGACATAAAAGCACCTTTTGATGGAATTGTGAAAGATTTAAAAGCAGAAAAAGGAATGCCTGCATCCCCTCAAGCTCCTTTAGTAAGTATATTTCAGCCAGATATCTATGAGATAGAAACCTTCGTTTTAACAGAGGATGTTATTGGGCTGAAAGAAGGTATGGCTGTAGAGCTCATTCAAGAGAGAAAAGATAAAGATGTGGTATTTGAAGGGGTTGTTGACAGAATTGCGCCTTCCGCTGAAGACAGGATATCTTCTTTAGGATTAACAGAGCAGCGGGTTAAAGTAACGATAAAGTTAAGCGAAAAGGAAGAAGTAGAGCTTCGACCGGGCTATGCCGTGGATGTAAAATTCGTAACCTATAAAGAAGAAAACCGGCTTGCAGTGCCTAAAGCAGTTCTTTTCCCCTATGAAGATGGAGAAGCCCTTTGGGTCGTAAGAAATGGAAAAGCAATGGTTCAGCCTATTGTCAAAGGCTTAGAAAATGATCAGGAAGTCGTTATTTTAGAAGGATTGGAAGAAGGAGATCAGGTCATAAAAAATCCTCAATTAGAAGGATTAAAAGAAGGAAAACGTATTAGCGCACAATAACTATGAGATAAAGCCCTTGAACATTCAAGGGCTTTACTGCATTGATTAGTCTATTAAGGGTAAGAATAAAAGCATGGTTAAAATAGTTGACGTTAATAGGTTTTAAAGGTATTCTAAAAAAGGTAAGGCTTAGTGTCAGCAGAAAGGGTGATTCCTATGTTATATCCTTTAAAACTTGACCCTGTGTATAAAGAACCTATTTGGGGCGGGAAAAGACTCAGAGAAATATTTGGTAAAGACATTCCTTCGGATACAACCGGGGAAAGCTGGGAAATAGCTTGCCATGAGAACGGTACAAGTACGGTTTCCAATGGAGTATTAAAAGGCAAATCTTTAAAAGAAGTTATTGATGAATATGGTATAGAGGCCTTGGGGACTAAAATTGGAGAAGAAGGAAAAAAGAAATTTCCTCTTCTTGTTAAAATCATTGATGCTTCAGATAAACTTTCAGTTCAAGTTCATCCTGAAGATGAATATGCTAAAGAACATGAAGGCGAACTGGGTAAAACAGAAATGTGGATTGTATTAGATGCAAAGCCGGGAGCACAGTTAGTGTATGGACTTAAACCCGGGGTGTCTCAGGAAATGTTTGAGGAGGGTATCCAAAAAGGAACTTTGGAAAATCTTCTAAATTTCGTGGATGTCCAAAAGGGCGATGTGTTCTTCATCCCTGCCGGAACCCTTCATGCAATAGGGGAAGGACTTTTAATTGCAGAAATACAACAAAACTCTGATACCACCTATAGAGTTTACGACTGGAACAGAGTAGATGGTAACGGTAATTCAAGAGAACTTCATATACAAAAAGCCTTGGATGTAACCAACTTATCCCATTGTTCGGGTCAAGAAAAGGTGAAAGGTACGATCATTAAAGAAGGAGAAAACACAAGAAATCATCTTGTATCCTGCAAGTACTTTATTACAGAAATACTTGAAGTACAAAAAGAAAGCAAAGAGACTTTAAATGGAGAAAGATTTGACCTGCTCATGGCTATTGAAGGTAACGGAGCGATTCAATACAGAGAGGGTACGGTTCCCTTTAATGCAGGAGACTCTTTTTTTATTCCTGCCGGTATGGGGGACTATAGTATATTAGGACCGTGTAAAATAATTAAAACTTATGTTCCTGTATCTTGAATAAGATTTAATAGACTGCTAATATAAAGACCACCGAAGTTGCAGTTTTTTATAAAAAAACTACAGCTTCGGTGGTTTATAATGTTTACCGAAGTCTTCAATTCTGATATCGTATTTTACTGTTACTTTTGCGTTTTTATATTTCTCAGGCCAATTGTATTTGTTAAAATCTTCAAAAAGCCAAAACTTTCTTCTGGCTATTTCAGACCATAAAAATGGCTCTCCACCGAATTCTTTCTGAGTTTTTTTAACTAATTCCATAGTGATACTTTCCATCCGTTTTTGAATCGAGTTTTTAAGCAGTTCCTGGTTTTTTATATTTGTTACGTAATCTGTTTCGCTTGGAATAGAAGTGATACTTAATACTAAAGGTACAGTAACATCAATAAT
>JAAYPH010000099.1 GCA_012519955.1 Candidatus Epulonipiscium sp. | reverse complement strand
TAGAGTGAGAGCAATTGCTGTGAGAACAACCAAGGAGAATATTTATGTTCGAAATTAATGAAGTTGAAGAAATCTTAGAAGAAATTGCTACGGAGTTGCCACAGGCACTTTACAATGAGCTAAACGGCGGCATCCTCTTGCTTCCCCAAGTGAAGAGAAATCCTGTGGGACGCGACAACGATCTTTACATCATGGGAGAATATCACAGTGGTGGAAGCATGGGCCGATATATTGTCATTTATTATGGGTCCTTCATGGAATTATATGGCCATTTGGGGAGGGATGCTTTAAAAAAGAAGCTTGCCCATACCCTATATCATGAATTTACACATCACCTTGAATCTTTGGCCGGTGAGCGGGATCTGGAGAAAGAAGACAAGAGATTCCTAGAGGATTATATGAGAAGAAAAAGCCGCAAATAACCTTGTGGCCTTTTTAATGTAAAACATTCTTGATATTTTCAATTCTATACAGTACACTTGATGTAAAGTAAGGTTCAATAATCGGGTATTACTAAATTTAGATTGAAAAGTGATGACAGATGCGTTACTGTGACAAAGAGGGACGGTGACAAAGGGGTGACAAAGGGGGACGTACCCAGTTTGTCACCAAAATTGTTAAATAATCGACAATACAGGGCCTTTCTTTTTTAGTGACGGTATCTGGATAGAATAAGGAGGAATAAATAAATGAATGTTTTATCTGCAATTCAAGGGAGAAGAAGTATAAGAAAGTATAGCAATAAACCTGTAGAAGACGAAAAGCTATTAAAAATTTTGGAAGCCGCTAGGCTTGCCCCTTCGGCGAGGAACCAGCAAAATTGGAAATTCATCATTGTAAAAGATTCAAAAATAAGACAGGAACTTACCGAAGCAATAGGTCAACCATTTGTTGAAGAGGCTCCGATAATTTTGGTTTGTTGCGGCACTGAACCGGAATCTGTCATGAAATGCGGTCAACCGCGATACACTGTTGATTTGTCCATCGCCACTGCGTATATGATATTGGAGGCCTATGAACAGGGGTTGGGTACCTGCTGGTTGGGTAGTTTTGACGAGGGTATGGTAAAAAAGGTGCTGGATATTCCGGAAAATGTGAGGGTAGTTGCAATAACCCCCTTGGGATATCCTGAAGAATTACCTTTGCAAAAGTCGAGGAAAAGGCTTAATGAAATTATAAGTTATGACAAATATTCATAAGGGACAAAAGGGTGACAAACCGGGTACGTCCCCTCGTATAATATGTTTAGAACCATATTTAAAGTGTTCTAAACATATTTATTTTTATTTAATTGTGATGTTCAGGAAGTATGGATAATTTCTAGGGCTTCAGACGCGTATGTTAATCTGAAGGAGGCGTAGCCGACTGAAGATTAACATACGCGCGGCGAACTTCCCCCTGTATCATCTACAATTTTATAACTTAAAGAGGCATCCTAATGCTATAATTTAATTAAGGATAATTAGCAAGGGATAATTCTTCCGTCCCCAGCAAAGCCATTTGGCTATTGCTTCAAAAGCGTGCTTCCTGACTTAGCTGTCATATTCTGCTTACTTCAGTTGCTGCATCTCTTTAATTAGACCAACAGCAAGGTAGTTTTTAAGGATGAATGCTAATATCGCGAGGCTTCGGTAAGTAGCTAAGATTAGGATACCTCTTTTACTAATTGTTCTCCATCTTAAATGAAAGGTGGTGATCTCATGAAGAACGATATTCTTTCAACTTTATTTGTAGGTATTGATGTAAGCTCTAAGACTAATGTCTTATGTGCTCTTGATTTTCAGGGCAATAAGCTTCTTAACCTAAAGGTTTTGAATAATCAACCGGGTGCTGAAACTATTTTAAACAATATTATTGGTTGTTTAGATTCTAATAACCTAAAATATGCTGTTATTGCCTTGGAATCTACTTCTTTTTATAGTACTCATATTGCAAATTTTCTAGCTTCTAATGAAATATTACTTGCATATAAGCCTCTTGTATACTGTCTTAATCCTAAAACTATTGCTAATTACAGAAAATCTTTTGTTGATATGGATAAAACCGACCCCTTGGATGCATATATTATCGCTGATTTTGCCAGATGTGGTAGAATCACATCTAAGCCTTGGCGTGGTGCTCAATTCCTTGCTCTCCAGCGGTTAACCCGTCATAGGCTACATTTAATAGAGGGTGTTACAAGAGAAAAAGCTTATATGGTATCTAATATTTATCTTAAGTTCAGTGAATTAGCGGTATTAGATAAAGATGAGAGACCTTTTTCTAATACTTATGGTGTTACTTGTGCAGCTATTTTAACTGAGTATCTTTCTTTAGATGATATTACCTATTCATCGGTTGAAGATTTAGTTGAATTTATTAGACAAAAAGGTAAAAATCATTTTAATGATCCTGAAAAAACAGTAAAGATACTTAAGAAGGCTGCTAATGATTCTTATCGCCTTGATAAGGTGTTATATGAACCTTTAAATGTTGCAATTACCTCATCATTCAATGTTGTTAAGGCCTTAGAAAATGAAATTAAAATCATTGATAAGGCCATTGCGAAGAATATCAGAGGAATTAATCCTATTGAATATCAATCTCTTATTTCTATCCCTGGTATTGGGCCTGTATTTGCCGGCGGCATCCTTGCCGAAATTGGAACTATCACTTCATTTAGCTCTCACGATGCTCTGGCTAAATATGCAGGTCTTACTTGGAGGATTAATCAATCCGGCAACTATTCTTCTGATGACACAAGAATGACTAAAACCGGTAACAAGTATCTTAGATATTATTTAATTGAAGCTGCCAATAGCGTTAAGAACCGTATTCCTGAATACAAGGAGTTTTATTATAAGAAGCATGGTGAGGTGACTACTCACCAACATAAAAGAGCCCTCGCACTTACATCTCGTAAATTTGTTCGTCTGGTTTTTGGCTTGCTGACTAAAAACCAAATCTACTCCAGCAGTAAAGTTGGAGAGATTCAATAAAATATTTTTTCACTTTAACCCCATTTATTGCCAAATGCCATGGGTTCTATTAAGGTCGCCTTTTTTTTGGTGTTTTTTTTATTTTATTTTAGATTCCCCTCTTGACATATTACCAGATTGCTTTTGTCACG
>JAAYPH010000098.1 GCA_012519955.1 Candidatus Epulonipiscium sp. | reverse complement strand
GTCTTTTTTGCCCCGCTTGAAGCTGTTCATTTAAGTTTTTCTTCAATCCCTAAGTGAACGCTTCTTTTCCTCGTTTTTTGTTTTAGAAGAAAAATGGAAAACATGCATAAAATAGCAATATTGTAATCATACTATTACTGAAAACGATTACGAACGCTAGAGATTAGAGGAGGAATCTATGTGAAAGCTACTGGAATCGTAAGAAGAATAGATGATTTAGGACGTGTTGTTATTCCAAAGGAAATAAGAAGAACCCTTCGTATCCGAGAAGGAGACCCTCTTGAAATCTTCACAGATCACGACGGACAAGTTATTTTGAAAAAGTACTCTCCTATTGGTGAATTAGGAACCTTTGCAAAAGAGTACGCTGAAGCATTGGCTCAAACTACGGGACTCATTACCTGTATTGCGGATAAAGACCAAATCATTGCCGTTTCAGGAGGCTCTAAAAAAGAATTCCTGGATAAAAGCATCAGCCAATCCCTTGAAAAAGTTATTGAAGAAAGAACCGTATTTACCGCATCAAAAGATGATGAGAAGTTTATTCCTATTTTAGCAGATGAATCTTCAAGCAATTATACTTCTGAACTTATATCCCCAATTATAGCTGAAGGAGATGTTGTGGGAGCGGTCATTTTCTTATCCGCTGACAAGAATGCCCAAATGGGAGAAGTGGAGACTAAGCTGGCACAATCAGCAGCAGGATTTTTAGGAAAACAAATGGAACAATAAATGCAGATAGAATTTCTGTCTGCATTTATCATACATTTTAAGTCAATTGGACTATTTGTAATGAAATGTATTTTATGCTATACTCATGTTGAATTCAAGTCATTAAGTTAACATTAGATTAAATGAGTGGGTGCAGAATGGTCAAAAAAGAAAAATATACTTATGAAGACCTCTTGGTAATTATGAGAACTCTAAGGGGTGAAAATGGTTGTGCCTGGGATTTAAAACAAACCCATGAGAGCCTTCTTCCGAATCTTCTTGAAGAAAGTTACGAAGTGATAGACGCCATTAAAAAAGGTGATCAGGAGAGTTTAAAAGAAGAACTGGGAGATTTGCTTCTGCAGATCGTATTTCATTCAAGAATTGCCGAAGAAAATAAGGAATTTACAATAGACGATGTCATAGACGGCATTTGTAAAAAGCTCATTTTGCGGCATCCGCATATTTTTGGAGATACAACTGTAGAGTCTACGGAAGAAATTTTACAGAATTGGGAGCAGATTAAGAAAAAAGAAAAAGGCTTTGAAAGCCAAACAGAAGTTTTAAAAAGCGTTCCCGAAGTACTTCCTGCCCTTGTCAGAGCTTATAAAGTGCAGGCAAAGGCAGCACATGTAGGGTTCGATTGGACAGATATAAAAGATGCACTGGACAAAGTTAACGAAGAGTTCGAGGAGTTCAGGGAAGCCCATAAATCAGGAAATAACGAACATATAATGGAAGAATATGGGGATTTATTATTTTCTATTGTAAATATTGCTAGATTTTTAAAAATAAATCCTGAATTTGCCTTGACAAATACGATAGAAAAGTTTATAAATAGATTTGAATACGTTGAAAATACTGCAATTTCAAGGGATAGAAGGTTAGAAGACATGACTCTCGAAGAAATGGACAAGTTATGGGAGGAATCTAAGCTTAAAGTCTCTAAAATTGAGTAGTGTTTTATTTCTACATTACAATGTAAAAAGAAATAAGAGGAGGAAGGATTATGAACAAGTCCGAATTAGTAGCAGCTATGGCTGCAAAAGCTGAAATGAGCAAAAAAGACACTGAAAAAGTATTAAAAGCTTTCGAAGAAGTAGTAACAGAAGAACTTGCTAAAAACGGAAAAGTTCAATTAGTTGGCTTTGGAACTTTTGACGTAGCAGAAAGAGCAGCTAGAGAAGGAAGAAATCCTCAAACAGGAGAAGTAATGAACATTCCTGCTTCTAAAGCACCAAGATTTAAAGCTGGAAAAGCTTTAAAAGATGCCGTAAACGCTAAGTAAAATACTCGATACCATTTATACATATCACAAATGATAAATCTACACTTTTTCGAGTGTAGATTTTTTTGCTCTATAAAAAGATTATTAGGAGATGAACCCATGCGTTTAGACAAATATCTTAAGGTAAGCCGTTTAATTAAAAGAAGAACCATTGCCAATGAAGCTTGTGATGCCGGAAGAGTTTTAATAAACGGAAAAGAAGCAAAAGCCGGTACAGCTGTAAAAGTAGGAGACATCATAGAAATACGCTTTGGCAATAATGTTACAAAAGTTGAAGTATTAGATGTAAAGGAACATGTTAAAAAAGAAGATGTAGAGAATATGTACAGACATTTATAATTAATAATCATTTTTCAATACAACCTTCAATATATATAAATAAAATGGAAAGTTTGTAGGTTGAATTGAAAGGTGGTAATTCTATGGAAGATAAAATGATTAATCCTAAAGGTCACAATATTATCATGCAAGATCGACAAAATCTTTCTATCACAGGAGTCTTGGATGTACTTGCATTTGATGAAGAAAATGTAGATATTGAAACAGAAATGGGCATGCTCACCATAAAAGGTACCGAACTTCATGTAAACAAGCTTAATCTGGAGAAAAAAGAACTGGAAATAGAAGGTGAGATAGAAAGCTTAGTTTATAATGATGGAGAGTCTTTCTCAAAGAAAGGAAATTCATTTTTAGGAAAGCTCTTTAAATAGGGGTGGATCAACTTGATTGTATCTATTAGTGAGCAGGCGCAGATCTTTATTGCTGCCGTTGAAGCAGGGATCATTATAGGTATTTTTTATGACGTATTCCGTATCATCAGAAAGATTATTCCCCATCCCGACTGGCTCATTCAGTTAGAAGACTTGATTTATTGGATCATCGTATCCGGTTTTATGTTTTTTGTACTCTTTAGCAAAAACTATGGAGAGATTAGGGGATTTGCACTACTAGGAGCTTTTCTTGGAAATGTAACATACTTTTTTACTTTTAGTATTTTCCTTATGAAAATTTCCGACTGGATCATTTATTGGATCAAAAGGATTATCCGGGGACTTATAAGAATTGTCCTTATACCTATCAAAATCATTTTGAAAATACTTTCTTACCCCTATAAATGGATTGCTCGTCCTATGAGAATCCTGAGGGTGAGAACTAAAATCCTTATACATAAATCAAAGAATAGGGTAAAACGCAAATCTAAACAAATGTTAAGGGAACTTTATATCATGTATAAAAAAGTGTAAAGTTTCTTTAATAAAAAAAGGATATCTGAATCGGATGAAGAATAATTTACTAAGATACTATATTGCCTGCTATAATGGGTGACGAAAAGGGCGAAGAGGGGATTATTTTGAGTAGAAGGAAAAAACAGAAGAAACGTATCATTGGCTGGAATACCCTATTCTTAGCTATATTTTTTGGCATGATTGCATTTAAAACCTATGATTTACAAAAGATAAACAAGGGATTAGAAAAACAAAAAATGGAATACAGTGAAAAAATTAAAATTGAGCAAGAAGAACAGGCACGACTTGTAAAAGAAAAAGAACATATTCAATCCGATATATATATAGAAAAGGTTGCCAGAGAAAAACTGGGACTGGTAAAAGAAGATGAAATTGTATTTATGGAAAAAACAGAATAAAAATTATAGTTGACAAAGTCCCAAAAGCTCTTTATAATATAGTATTGTCAGTTGGATTTTTTGTCGCGGAGTGGAGCAGTCTGGTAGCTCGTCGGGCTCATAACCCGAAGGTCAGAGGTTCAAATCCTCTCTCCGCAACCAAATCTGGCGGAGTAGCTCAGATGGCTAGAGCATACGGTTCATACCCGTAGTGTCGGCGGTTCGACTCCGTCCTCCGCTACCATAAGGGCGCATAGCTCAGCTGGGAGAGCACCTGCCTTACAAGCAGGGGGTCACAGGTTCGAGCCCTGTTGCGCCCATCATAAAAAAAGATATATGCAATTCTTTGCATATATCTTTTTTTATGTCTTTATAAATTTTTGTAAAATGGATGGACAAGTTGTCTAAAGGTTTTTAAAATGTTTTCCAGATAATGACAAATAATTTGATCCCTTTCTATTATAATGAAAAGGCAAAATTAGGGAGGGATAATATAAAGATGGAACGTGTAGAATATCGTACTTTTAAGAAAACAGATATACCTAAAGTAAAAAAAACAATCCATTGGAAAGAAATTTTTCTAGGTACCACGTATAAGGACTTATTCATTGATCTTTTAGGATTCATGATTTCCAGAGTCATTCTTTTTACCAATTTACTTCCTTTAAGTATTGCGTATTTTGCTGCAGGACTACATACGAAGGCGAATCGAATGTGGCTGTTGTTATTCTCCGCTGCCGGAGTCTTAAGTGTAAGAGATTCTACCTTATCTTCGAAATATATTGGCGCCTTTATTTTGATGATTATGCTTCAGCATTTTATGGAAACCAAAGGATACACGCCAACTAAAATTGTACAAGCTGTCATGGCAATGATCGCATGTTTTGTTATGGGGATGGTGACAGCAGGGATTCATGGTTTTGCGGGATATTACTTAATTGTGGCGATCTTAGAGAGTATTTTTGTTTTTACAGCTGCATATATATACGGCAGCGCCATTTCTTGTATGAGGGGTCCTTTAAAAAGAACGATTTTAAGCAATGAAGAAATTATTAGTTTAATTTTAATCTTTGGGACGGCCATTGCCGGTATTATAGATTTTTCTATCAGTGGAATTTATTTTCGGGAAGTTGTTAGCATCTTGTTGGTTTTATTATTCGGTTTTATAGGCGGACCTTCTATCGGAGGGACCATAGGGATTGTGATTGGGACGATTCTTACCCTTATAGGGGTAATGCCTGCAGTATCCATCGGTATATTAGGTATATCCGGTATGATTGCAGGTTTATTTAAAGAGATCGGTCGTGTAGGAAGCGGTATAGGCTTTTTATTAGGACAGGTGATCATTTCTTTTTATTTTGAGGGTACGGCGATTACCTATGATTTTTTAAAGCCTATCCTTGCAGCCATAATTCTTTTCCTCTCTCTGCCTGCAGGGATTATAACCCTAATTAAACAGTTTATAAATTATGAGCCTAATCTGGGACAAGAAGTGTATTATAAACGCATAAGAGATATTACAGCACAACAGTTAGAGGCTTTTTCCAATGCCTTTTTAAAATTATCAAAGACGTTTTCTAATATTTCAAAGAAAAAGACCAGCTTAAATCAAAGAGACGTTTCCATGCTGATTGAAGATGTGGCTTCCAGAGTATGTCAGGATTGCGGACTTTGTTCCCATTGCTGGGAAAGCGATTTTTATAATACATACCAAACGGTATTCAGTATTTTATCGGCTGCAGAAAGAAAATCTCGCATAGATGTCAATGATATCCCTCAGGACTTTATAGAAAAGTGCCTGAAGGTCGATGTCTTTGTAGATACAACCAACAGGATGTTTGAACTGTATAAATTAAATCTGCTTTGGCATAACAGAATTGTAGAAAGCAGGGAACTGGTATCGGAACAATTAAGAGGGGTTTCCTCCATCATTGGGAATTTGGCAGTGGAAGTCTATGGACAAGTTTATTTTAAAGAAGAATTAGAACAGGCAATTAAGGTAGAACTTGATAGGGAAAATATTGTTGTATCCGATGTAATGGTCGTTTCAAACCGTCAAAACAAATATGAAGTGGTTATTGAGCATTCCCCCTGCAGAGGAAAAAGGATCTGCACAAAGAATATTGTGCCTGTAGTCAGTCAAATCTTAGGAAGAAAGATGAAACTTGCAGGCAGCGGATGTGCTGGGCTTAACGGTAAGGAAAACTGCAAACTGAAGCTCATAGAAGAAGAAAAATACAGGATTATGACAGGGGTAGCAAAAGAATCTAAGGACAGCAGCTCCATATCGGGAGATACCTATTCCTTTATGGAAATAAAGAATGGTCAATACCTCTTAGCCTTATCCGACGGCATGGGCAGCGGCAATAAAGCCAGTGAAGAAAGCGGGGCGGCTATTGAACTTCTTGAAGAATTTATGGAATCGGGCTTTGATAAGGACCTTGCGATTAAAATGATCAATTCTGTATTGGTTTTAAAATCTAATGAAGAATTCTTCTCAACTCTTGATATGACGATCATTGATTTGTATACGGGTGTTGCAGAATTTGTTAAAATTGGAGCTGCTTCAGCTTTCTTAAAGAGAGGAGATACTGTAGAAATTATAGGTTCTTCTTCCCTGCCGGTAGGAATGCTTAATAATGTAGACATAGATATGACTAAGAAGAAACTAAAAGACGGCGATATCATCATCATGGTTACCGATGGGGTTTTGGATTCTAAGAAAGATATCATTGAAAAAGAAAAATGGTTCAGTGAAGTTCTAAAAGGCCTTGATATCACCCAACCGGAGTATATTGCCGAGTATCTTTTAAATATTGCAAAAGAAAATTCAGAGAAAGAAATAGAAGATGATATGACGGTTTTAGTCGCTAAGGTATGGGAAAAATATTCGTAATTTTCATATGCATACAATGCAGGATAAAGGGAAAACTTATCCATGAACATAAAGGATAATGGAGGTTTTCCCTATGGACTATTTTTCTAATGATAGAGTGGTGCTGATTGAAAATAAAAGGGGCGGCTGGTACGAAAAGGCGATTTTTATCTTAAATAAAGATGTAAATCCTAAACAAATGCCAAAGGACATTGTTGAAGAAGCAGAAAAAATCATTGGAGATTATATAAAAAGGAATAAACCAATACATTCCCGTAAAAAGCTTAAAAAACGCAGGATAGACTGGATTTTAAACTGCTGTCTTATTTTAAGCATTGTATTGTTTATGTATTATGCAGCTCAGGTTTTCTGATTATGGTATTTTGAAGGCATACATACGTTTAAGCGGTGTACAAACTGTGCACTGCTTTTTTGTTACATAGGAAATTCCTATGCAACCTCTTTCTTACCTATTTTGCGT
>JAAYPH010000097.1 GCA_012519955.1 Candidatus Epulonipiscium sp. | reverse complement strand
CAGATAAGCTTTCTTTTTCATATTCGATTTTGAATAGTATTTTAATGGAATGACTTCATCTATATATTCGCCTGTATCTGTACGATATATTCCGATTATTGTTCCGCCAATTAAGCTGCCACTGCCAGCATCATCAATCTGAATCAAGAAAATCAGCTCCACCATTCATTTTTCTAACAATTAAAAGATAAATCTTACATTGATTTTTAAATTACAGTATTATTAGCAAATAATAATTTTACTGCCAATACAGAATTATGACAAATTTAATTAAATGCCTTCTTTTTTATATAATATTATTTGTAAAAATTCATTTTTTATATATAATAATGTTATGAAATATCTTTTGCCTGTTCATTCAAATGGGTGAAAATTAACTATTATAAGATGTGAGGGAAAGTCATGCATAAAAAGAACGATTTAATTCAGCGAATTCAAAGCAGTCTGCCTAAGCTTAGTAAGGGACAAAAATTGATTGCTAATTACATTTTGACTCATTATGAAAAAGCAGTGTTTTTAACTGCTGCTAAATTAGGCAGTATTGTTGGAGTGAGCGAGTCGACAGTAGTTCGTTTTGCAAATGAATTAGGTTATGACGGATATCCGAAATTACAAAGGGCTTTAGAGGAATTGGTAAAGAATCGACTGACTGCTGTTCAAAGAATGGAGGTTGCCTCCGATCGTTTGGAACATCAGCATGTTTTAAAATATGTGCTCCAATCGGATGCGGATAAGATCAAATATACCTTAGAAGAAATTGATGAGCAGATTTTTGATGAATCGGTCAACGCCATTCTAAATGCTCGTAAAATATATATATTGGGAGTTAGGAGCTCTGCTGCTTTAGCCAGTTTTCTAGGTTTTTATTTTAATCTTTTGTTTGATAATGTGAAGCTTATTCATACAAATAGTGTAAGCGAAATGTTCGAGCAAATTCATAAGATGAGTTCTGAAGATGTTGTCATAGGAATTAGTTTTCCAAGGTATTCAAAACGTACTTTAAAGGCAATGGAATTTGCCAAATCTCAAAACGCTACAGTGATAACGATTACAGACAGTCCTCTGTCTCCTATGACACAATATGCTAATTACAGTTTGTTAGCAAGAAGCGATATGGCTTCTTTTGTAGATTCCTTAGTGGCGCCAATGAGTGTGCTTAACGCTTTAATCGTTGCAATCAGTTTAAAGAAAAAAGATGAAATATCAGAGACATTGAGTAAACTCGAAAACATTTGGACAGAGTACCAAGTATATGATAATGAAGATGAAGATTTAAATTTAACTTATTCTCTAAATAAAAAGTAGGGTGACCGCATGACAAAAGTTTATCTAATAAGGCATGGAGAGACTGAATGGAATATACAAAACAGATATCAAGGGGCTACAGACATCCCCTTAAGTTCTGTGGGCAGATTACAAGCCCAAGCCGTTGCTAATAGAATGAAAGACTATGAAGTAGATGCGATTTATTCTTCAGATTTATCAAGAGCTTTTGAGACAGCAGGTCAGATTGCAAAAGAGAAAAATTTAGAAATTCACACGCTTCCGCAGCTGCGGGAGATTAATTTTGGAGAATGGGAAGGCTATACGATTTCTGAGCTGGAAAAAATTTATGGTGAGGAGTATAAAAGATTTTTTTTAGAACCTCATAAGTATCCTTTCCCAGGGGAAGGATCTATGGAAGCCGTTCAAATGAGAATAAAAAAAGCAGTAGATATAATTACTTCAAACCATGACAATAAAAAGATTGTTATTGTTTCCCATGGAGGAATTTTAAAAGTCCTTATTATGACTTTATTAGAACTGGATTTATCCTTTTATAAAAGTTTTTGGCTGGGGAATACGTCTCTTTCTATTCTTGACAAAAAGGATACGGGCAAATGGGTATTAAGCCTATTAAATGATCGATGCCACTTAAATATTATGAAATAGGAGAAATCTACTATGTCTATAGGTGTAATACGAGGAGCAATTACAATTGAAAAAAATACTGAAGAAGATATTCTACAGAATACCACAATTCTATTGCAAGAGATTATTAGTAGAAATAATATAAAAATAGAGGACATTATCTCTATAATTTTTACTGCAACAGATGATATTGATGCTGCATACCCTGCAGTGGCAGCAAGAAATTTAAATATCACCCATGCAGGGCTGATGTGTTTTCAAGAAATGAAAGTGGAAAACAGCTTAAAAATGTGCATACGAGTGATGGTTCAGATTAGAACGGATAAAACCCAAGATAAAATGCAGCATGTATATTTAAAGAAAGCATCCGCATTAAGACCGGATTTGTTAAAATAAAGAATTAGCTTAATCATTGAGTATGCTGGGCAGTGTTCCCGATAGAACAGGGAGGAAGAAAGATGAAGCACTTTGCAATTGCAATTGACGGTCCGGCAGGAGCTGGTAAAAGTACAATTGCTAAAATGATAGCAAAAGATTTAAATATTATATATGTTGATACTGGTGCGATGTATAGAGCTGTGGCACTATACTGTATTAATCATGGAATAAAATGCGTAGACAAAGAAAGTGTTGAAAAAGTTCTGGAACAAATAAACATAAAAATACAATATATAGATAATGCTCAAAGAATACTGTTAAATAATGAAGATGTAACCGAGAAAATTCGAACTCAGGAAATATCGCAAGGGGCTTCAGATGTTGCTACGCTTCAAGCTGTAAGGATCAAAATGGTAGAATTACAAAGAGAGCTTGCCAAAAGTGCATCGGTTGTCATGGATGGGAGAGATATAGGGACTCATGTATTACCTAATGCTGATCTTAAGATATTCCTTACTGCCAGTGTAGAGGAACGGGCAAGTAGAAGATATAAGGAACTCATCCAAAACGGCATAGAATGTAATTTATCTAAGATCAAAGAAGAAATTGAAGCAAGAGATAAAAATGATTCCTGCAGAGAATTCTCACCTCTAAGAAAAGCAGAGGATGCGATTGAAGTAGATACAACAGGAAAGACCATACAAGAGGTTGTAGATAGAATCATTTCCCTAATTCCTAAGCAATTTGACACTAATAATGACAACTAGATTCAAGGAGGAGAACAATGGAAATTATTGTAGCAAATACTGCAGGATTTTGCTTTGGTGTAAATCGTGCAGTTGATTCTGTGTATAAAAATATACAGCAACAACCTTTATATACTTATGGGCCTATTATACATAATCCTCAGGTAGTAGAAGAATTAAGAGAACAGAACGTTATTCCTGTTCATTCTGTTGACGAGATTAATGAAGGTACCATCATCATACGATCTCACGGCGTTTCAAAAGACGTATATGGAGAAATCAATAAAAAGGGACTAGCTTATATTGATTCAACATGCCCCTACGTAAAAAGAATTCATAAGATAGTAGATGAATATTCCCAAAAAGGGTATCAGGTTGTAATTGTCGGAGATAGAAACCATCCGGAAGTTCAAGGAATATCAGGATGGAGCAATGGGGAAGCAATTATTATAGAAAAACCAGAGGAGTTAGAAGAATTAAGCATTTCAAAGGCCAAACCTATCTGCTTAGTATCTCAGACAACCTATAGAGAGGATAGATTTGAAAGTGTATTAAATGCACTTAAAGATAATCATTATGAAGTCGAAGGCTTTAACACAATATGTAAAGCTACTTCTGATAGACAGCAGGAAGCAATAGAGATTTCAAAAATGGTTGATAAAATGATTGTAATTGGCGGTCGAGAGAGTTCGAATACTAGAAAGTTATATGAAATTTGTAAGAACTACTGTAAAGAGACTTATCATATCGAGACAATAAAAGATTTAGAGTTGAATAAATTTAATTCTAATGATAAAATTGGAATAACTGCAGGTGCATCAACTCCTGCTCGTATAATAAAGGAGGTTATTACAGCGATGAACGATTTAGAAAATCATACCAATGAAAATTTTGAGGAATTATTAGACCAGTCCTTTGTTACATTAAGAAGTGGTCAAGTTGTAAAAGGAACGGTTATTAATGTCACGGATTCTGAAGTATCCGTTAATCTTGGATATAAATCTGATGGGATTATTTCTAAATCTGAGCTTTCCAATGATTCAAGTCTGAACCCAAGAAATGTGGTAAAGATTGGAGACGAAATAGATGTATATATCATAAGAGTAAATGACAGTGAAGGCATTGTTGAATTATCTAAAAAACGAGTTGATGCTCTAAAAGGATGGGAAATTGTTAAAAAAGCCCATGAAGAAGGTACTGTTTTAACTGGAAAAGTTATAGAAGTAACTAATGGTGGAGTAATAGTAATGAATAATGAAGTAAGAATATTTATTCCTGCTTCTTTAATGGGTTCAAAATATATTCAAGATTTAAATCAATTTTTAGGTAAAACCATAGAGTTTAAGGTTATTAAAATTGATCCCAAAAGAAAAAGAGTAGTGGGGGATCATAAGCAAATCTACTTAGAAGAAACCAAAAGAAAAAAAGAAGAAGTATTAAATACTCTTCAAGTAGGTCAAAAGGTAAAAGGAACTGTAAGAAATATTACCAACTTTGGTGCATTTATCGACTTAGGCGGAATTGATGGTTTGGTTCATATTTCGCAAATTTCCTGGAATAAGATTCAAAGTCCTGAAGAAGTACTTAAGGTTGGGCAAGAAGTAGAAGCAATCGTACTGGATATAGACAAAGAAAAAGAAAAGGTTTCTCTTACCTTAAAAAATGAAGAAAATAATCCTTGGTTTAAAATAGAAGAAAAATATCCTGTTGGTGCCATTGTAAAGGGTAAAGTAGTTCGAATGGTATCCTTTGGTGCCTTTGTTGAGTTAGAACCCGGCGTAGATGGTCTGGTTCATATTTCTCAGATTGCAAATAAACATGTTGCTAAACCTGAAGATGAACTTAAACTTGGAGAAATAATCGACGTAAAAGTGCTTGATGTAAATAAGGATGAAAAGAAGATTAGTTTAAGTAAAAAGCAGACAGAGGCTAATGTTTCGGAAGAATAATATATTTTGGTAGCCGCTTTCTTATCCCTTAGGATAATATTTTACTTATGGGGGAGATTTTATCTATGATAAAGACATATGAAGACTTCAAAAAAGAGATTTTACGGATATCAGGAATCGATTTGAATAGTTATAAAGAGAGACAAATGAAACGCCGAATTGATGCCTTGATTAAAAAAAATAATTATGATGCTTATGAATCCTATGTTATGGCTCTAAAAACTAATAAGGAACTTTACAATGAATTTATTAATTATTTAACGATTAATGTTTCGGAGTTTTTCCGAAATCCTCCACAATGGGAAGTATTAGAAAAAGAAGTGATCCCTTATTTATTAAAGAAATCATCTTCTTTAAAGATATGGAGTGCGGCTTGCTCAACAGGGGATGAACCCTATTCATTAGCCATGCTTTTGACAAAATTCTTTCCCTTATCAAAAATTAAGATATTGGCTACTGATATAGACAGACAGGTGCTTGAAAAAGCACGGATGGGTTTATATAACAAAAAAAGCGTTGAAGGTGTTCCAAAAGAATTTTTAACAAAATATTTTGTGCAGACAGGGGAATCCTATAAGATTTCTGATGAAATAAAACGTTGTATTGATTTTAGACAGCATAATTTATTAAAAGATGCTTATCCTGAACAATGTGATTTAATTATATGCAGAAATGTACTTATTTATTTCACTGAAGAAGCAAAAGATGAAATTTATAAAAAGTTCAATAAAACTTTAAAAACAGGCGGAGTATTATTTGTAGGAAGTACTGAACAAATTATCTTGTCTCATAAGTATGCATTAACTCCTATTAAAACATTTTTCTATAGAAAAGATGCAGACTTATAATATGTGAATAGATTTTCTTAGTTAATCATAAAGGATGGGTGTCCCCATCCTTTATTGTTTGTGCTTCTTATCTGTTTTAAATGCCATGAGTTCCTGAGCAGATTCCGTGTCCAATAATAAATCCTTTGGATTATTGGTGTGATTTTGCTTATTTGGGTTGCGTGAAGTATGCGTTGGATCTGGATTTTTGGATTTCATTTTTGACATGAGTTTTCCTCCTATTCATGGTCGTCTGATTGAACCATCTTAACAATTAATTTTGATAAAGTTTGTCTGTCTTCATCATCAGCAACACTCCATAATTCTTTAAGAAGACGCTGTTCTCCATTTTCCGGATCAACTGAAGCATTGAGTATATTTCCTATCTTAGTTCCTACTTTACTGATCGTTTCATCTGAAAGACCTACTATTTGTCCTAAGTCCACAGCCTTTGCAATGGTGTTTTTCCAATTGCCCCAGTCATTAATTGTATTTGTGTTTTCGTAGTCCATTTTCTTACCTCCTATATTAATCTAACTATATTATTTCCTCAGGAAGGATAAGAATATGTACTATCATAAAAATATATCGCTAAGAGGTATAAGTAGATATGATATGGGTAATAATAACAAATAAAATTCATTGACATAGGAATTACTTCGTGGTAGAATACATTCTTGTCGGTCAACAATAAGAAACTTTATGACAGAATTGTCTTAGGCGTAGGATTTTAAGAATATATTTCTTCGTAAAATATCCTTGAAAAAAGTGTTGACAATAAAATATATTCTTGATATAATGACATCTGTCGACACGATTTGACAAGCTCATCCATAAATGCTACAGATTGGATGAGAAATAAAATAAAAAAGTTGTTGACACGCAAAGAAAAAAGTGATACAATACATTTCGTTGTCGCAAAAGACACGAAGAAATATGTGGAAGAGAGATTCCATTGATCTTTGAAAACTGAACAGCACAAACCAAAAACAACCCAATCAATTCCATTGATTGAAGATTTAAAAGATAGCCAGTAAACTGGCAAGGATTATAACATGAGAGTTTGATCCTGGCTCAGGATGAACGCTGGCGGCGTGCT
>JAAYPH010000096.1 GCA_012519955.1 Candidatus Epulonipiscium sp. | reverse complement strand
TTGAAATTCTTTCCAACAAATGGGGTCATAGGTGGTATTTTATACCCTATTTCTTTTTCAAAGTATTCCGCTATCTCAGTAATAACTGTTGTATCCATTCCATCGGTAGTACCTCGAAGCTGTGCATATTCAATCACCATTGCTTCAAGTGGACAATTTCCAGTTCTTTCACCGATTCCCAGGAGTGAACAGTTAACCCCTGATGCTCCATAGAGCCATGCAGTTGATGCATTATTCACAGCACGATAAAAGTCATTATGTCCATGCCATTCGATCAATTCAGAAGGAACTCGGGCATAATGTAATAGTCCGTAAATAATGCCTGGAACACTTCTTGGAAGGGTTGCACCAGGGAAGCTAATTCCATATCCCATGGTATCACAGGCACGGATTTTAACTGGAATACCCGTTTCTTTACTGAGTTTCATCAGTTCATACACAAAGGGAACAACAAATCCATAAAAATCTGCTCTGGTAATGTCTTCTAAGTGGCATCTTGGTCTTACACCAGTCTCCATACACTCTTTGACAATGGCCAAATAATGATCAATTGCTTGCTTTCTTGTCATATGCATTTTATAGAAAATATGATAATCGGAACAGCTCACCAGAATTCCCGTTTCTTTTAAACCTATTTCTTTTACCATTTCAAAATCTTTTTTGGAAGCTCGAATCCAGCTGGTTACTTCGGGGAATTCATATCCTCTTTCTAAACATTTATATACCGCATCACGATCTTTTTTACTGTATAAGAAAAATTCACTTTGTCTGATAATACCTTTGGGCCCGGATAATTTGTGAAGCAAATCATAAAGATGAACGATTTGTTCTGTGGTATAAGGCTGTCTTGATTGCTGTCCGTCACGGAATGTCGTATCTGTAATCCAAATTTCTTTAGGCATATTGATTGGCACATGACGATGATTGAATGCTATCTTAGGAATTTCTTCGTAATTAAACAAATTTCTATATAAATTGGGTTCTGAAACATCCTGAAGCGGAAAAACAAACTCAGTTCTTTCTAATAAATGCGTCTTTTTATTAAACTCTAACATATATTTCCCCCTTAACGATTCCTATACTTCTCAGCTTAAAACAATCTTATGTATGATTGTATACAATTATACTTTATTTGTCAATAATATTCTTAAAATTGTATCCTGTGCTTTTTTTGTTGCATCGTCCTCCATTTCTCTAAAGCAGACGACCTATTTAATATTACAAGTTGTCTCTTTTGTTCGCTGAAAATTAGTGTTTAAGGGGTTTTAATAAATTCCTCTCCCATTGATTTATAAATTTAAATATATGCCCTGCTGCCAAAATGCATGAAACAAAATTATTTCCTTCAAATCGGAGTTTCTTTTCTATAATATTTCTTTTTCAACGGCAATTCTTTTATCCTTGCCGCATTGAGGACAGTAGAATAAATGAACACATTCACTGGAAGGGCGTCCGTCTATTTTTCCAGTAATAGATATTGGCAGGTAGGGACTATAATTATCATAATAATCCGATACAAGCCCTCCATCTTTCATCTTTTCTCCACAGTTCATACATGAAACTTCCATATTCTTAAGTCCATTACATAGTGGACAAACTAAATCCATCAGAATACTCCTTTCTTTTATTCTTCAATTCTATTAGACCTTAATAACTCTTCAGATTTTCTTGCCATCCTTTGTAATCTTTCTTCATCTTTGGGCTGCTTTGAATCCACGGTTACAATCTCTTTCTCGGGATAACGAAGGGCTCCTAACTTTCCTCCAAATACACAGCCTAAATCAATATCTAAAGTATTGTTGATCCACATTGGTTCGCATACCGGTGTATGACCATAAACAATCATAGCTTTCCCTCTATATTCCTTTGCCCAGTCTCTTCTTACAGGATGACCTTCTTCGTCCTTTTCTCCTGTTATATCTCCATAGAGGCAAAACTTTTCTACCCTTCTATCTTCCCTTCCAATAAGAGATTCTTTAATTCCTGCATGGGCGACTACTAGCCTTCCTTCGTCTAAGATCCAATAATAGGATTGTTTTTCATAAAAGTTGATATACCTGTTCCTAAAAGCTTCTTGCTCTCCTTTTGAAAGATTTTCATATTCTTCTACCGTATTTTCAAGGCCGTGAGAAATTTGAACTTTTCTTCCTAATAAATATCTATAAAATTTATTGCAATGATTTCCATAAACATATAATCCGAGACCTTTTTCAACCATATTCATAATCAAATGGATGGTTTTTAAATTATTCGGTCCTCTATCATTTAAATCTCCTATAGATACGATTTTTCTTCCTTTTGGGTGAATGTATAAGCCGTTTTCTTCACGATAACCTAGTTTGGTGATTAGCTGAATAAGTTCCTCATAGCATCCATGAATGTCTCCAATAATATCAAAGGGACCTTTTTCTTTGATATGAAGTTTTGCTCTCATAGTTTCCCTCCGTTTCTTATACTGTATATTTATAGATTTTACATTATCTCTTCAAAAAATCCATTTTTCTATATAAAAACAAATACTATAGATAGGCTTTTATTACAAGAAATCTATTCAAAAATATATAATTATTAAAATTTTACACCACTGTTTAACATAAATTCTTAATAAATTGTGGATTGTTTTTTGTTTTATCCACACTATCCACAAAGTTATGCACAGTTCTAAGCATTATTTTTCAGGACTTGTACCATTTTTCCACATACTCCACAATCCATATGTGTATATGAATTTAATTGTGGATAGATGGTATGCTTGGTATACATAATTTTTATTTCATTATGTTATAAAACCTAAACCTACCTCATAAATTTATAGAAGAAGGTATTCAATAACCGTAAGGAGGATCAATATGAATCATTTAAATCAGAATTCCTATGGACTCCATGATATTCCTGAACCCTTCAGAGGACAGAATAATACTTTTGGCAATACGACTGTAAATAACCAAGCTGAAACTCAGTCGGCAACTGTAAGTGGTACCAGTCGATTTGCTTTAGAAGATTTTCTTTTAATTTTACTTCTATTTTTACTGCTAACAGATCAGAAATAATTTCTTTCAAAAAAGCCCTCAAAGGGTTTTTTTGTTGTGTAACACTTAATGTGACAAGGTCATATTATATAACATACGAATGAAAACCCCTCTTACTTATTACTCAACATACTGTGAAAGGAGGTGCAATAATGTCAGGCAAAGGCTTTGGAACAAATAATATCATCTTCTTATTCTTCTTCTTATTATTATTTAACGAAGGATTCGGTTCTAAATTTGACAACTCTCTATTCTTCTTCTTATTAATCTTCTTAATTTTATTCGGTGGATATGGATTTGCTTACTAAAAAAGCAGCGACTTCATCGCACTTGTGAAATAAGAAAGTTTAGTCCCTTTCTTTCTTATTTCAAAATATATAAAAGACAAAAACCAGAGAACACTCCTCTGGTTTTTGTTTTTTAGGGACAAAATTTCTATCTTTAATACCTTCTTCTGTATATCCCCTCTTCTCCAATGAGTTTTTGAACGTCAATTAGCCCCCATCCTTGCTGTTCCTGAGGAAACTTAAGATCATTCGTACAGCTCTTAAGACGAAGCTTAATGTCATTAGGGGTTACATAGGGATGTCTCTCCAGAAAAAGCGCCAATGCTCCTGATACCATGGGTGTTGCCATAGATGTTCCACTTTTCTTTACATAATAAGTCGTTAATGGGGTTGTGGGGTCTTTTTCATCCTTAGGAATATATTTTGTATCTGAAGCACAGGACATAATATCGGATCCTGGTGCTACCACATCGGGCTTTTTAATGCAGGCTCTGGTAGGTCCTCTGCCGGAATAGTCCGATATGGTATCTCCATGAATATTTACAGTCTTTTGATCATCCGATGCCCCGACTGTAATAATTTTTCTGCTGACTCCGGGAGATGTAATACTTTGCATTCTCGGTCCGTCGTTCCCTGCTGCTACAAGAGTAACAATCCCTGCATCCCATGCTGCATTAACTGCCTTCACCAAAGGATCATTTTCTCCTTCTCTGTCAGGACTTCCTATGGACAAATTCGCCACTCTTATGTTGTATCTGTCCTTATTGTCAATCATCCATTGAATCCCTGCCAGTACATTAGATGTACTGCCGCTGCCTTTTTCATCTAATATTTTAATGCCTATTAAATTGCAGGATGGAGCAATACCTTTATATTGCCCATTCGATTTTGTACCATCTCCTCCGATAATGCCTGCCACATGGGTGCCATGGCCATTATCATCATAGGGTTTTTCATATCCGTTTACAAAATCCTTAAAAGCAATGATTCTGCTTCTTGGGTACATAAAGTCCTCATGGGGATAAATACCTGAATCCAATACTGCAACCCCTATGCCTCTACCTGAATACCCTCTCTGATGAACCCAATCTGCATGAATAACCTGTCTTGCGATATCCATTTGGGCAGTTATGTGGGAATCCTGCTGTACCCTTCGTACCCCTTTTAACTGCTTTAATCTGCCGAGATTTTCCTTTGGTATTTCTACAACATATGAATCAATCATAGGAAGTCTGTACTTTACTTTCCCTAAACTACAAATTTGGTGTTCTTCTTCATCATCCATACTACATTCTACAATCACTTGAACAGTTTCATTAGATGAATCACCCGAATGAATGGAACTGCCCTGTGAATGCGTTTTGCCTCTTTGACTCATAATGCCTAATAAAAGCAATAAAAGAGACGTATCCATATAATTACTCCTTTCCTGATTTCCCTAATCAATGTATAGCTATATAAATAATGTATTAAACCCTTTGGATTTAGTTTACATTTTTCTCATTTTATTAAAAAAAACTATTTTAATGTATGAGTTTGTCCCAAGTTTCATCATTTTTATCATTATTGTGTCATTAATATATTTCTGGTGCATAGAATATAAACGTGAGATATAAATTTTAAATAAGGGAGGCTTTTTTATGGCAGAATCTAAATCTTGCTTCGGAGGAAACTCTAATATTTTATTCTTGTTCTTCTTCTTACTTCTTTTCAATAATGGCGGAATTTTCGGCTTTGATACAAAAGGTCAAGGAGGCTGCGGCGGATTCGGCGATAATTCGTTATTCTTCTTCTTAATTATCTTCTTAATTCTATTTGGCAATGGATTTGGCGGCGGATTTTGCTAAAATGAAAGGAACGGAAAATACCGTTCCTTAATTAAAAAGCAAGCAGAGGGATTTCCCTCTGCTTGCTGCTTTTTTATTGCATAGGAAATTCCTCCGTATTTCCTATGGGATAAAAACCTGTATCCTAATTATTAAATTTTGAACTGCCTAGAAGTAAAATAAGAAGAATGAAGATGAATAATTCTCCGTTTTCCATGCCTATTCCTACGGATTTGCTATTCATACAGTTTTCATCAATTTCATATACCCCATCGTCTTGAATCAACGGCCTTTCTTCCTCGCTGCCGCTGCTTTGAAGCTGTACGGATTTTACTTGCTGACTAATATTTTGAAAGGTTCTAAAGGTATTCATAGCATCAATGAGCTGATCGATTTGTAAGTGAATATTTGGATTTAAAAAGGGTTTTACGGCTTGCAGCAGAGCAATTTCTCTAGTTGGATTTTCTTGTGCCTGCATTCTGTTGCCTTGAATAAGAGATTCGATTCTATTTATATACTTTTCTTTAAACTTATTTCTAATTATTTCCATGATTTCATTTAAATCTTGTTGCAAATCTATGCTAGTTCCTAATACTCCTCCAAGATTTTGAAGCAATTGGTTGTTTGACATTTTCCCCCTCCTAGACCATTAATTAAAATCTTCTTATACCAATGTATGATCATCAGTAAAAATCTGTTAATTCTTTATTGTATTATTATATGAACCTTTTTATTACGTCCATCATATAATAATTTAGAAATTCTATAAGTAGGTGGTTTTATGAAAAATGAAAAAATGCTGCTTCTGAATGAGATGGTTTTTTTATTCTTTTTTCTCCTTTTATTTGATCCAGACAATACATTAACAGATGAAAAACTCTTCTTTGCTCTTATTGTATTTTATGTCTTATTTGTAATAGACCTATCTCCCGGTCGTAAAGCAAATGGTAATTTACAAAAAACAAACTAGTAAAGATTGTCATGTTTTTACTGGTTTGTACATAAGTTTATTATAACTGTAAAATAAACAAATGTATTTTTATATACAGAACAGAGGAGGCAGCCCTATGCATGAGGAGAACCAAGCACCTACCGAAGTTTCTGAAGATCATGTTAATGATGGATTGGATACTGATAAAATCCTTGAAATGGCAAAGCTATTTAAAACCTTAATGGCTAATGATCAAGATGAAGATGAAGTTAATAACAAAGATGAAAATAAGGATGAAGTTAAAGTTAACCAAGATACTGAAGTCAACAAAAGCTCGGAGCAAAACAACATCTTTCAATTATTAGAAATGGCCAAACTGTTTTCAAATTTAATGGGGAACAATAGTACACAAAATCAGCCTCAAATAACAAATTCAGCCCCTATAGTATATCCTTCCTCTTCTATTTTATTTGATGAAACCGTGCACACCCCTCAAATGAAGGTAATAAAGGCTGCTATTCCCTATATGAAAGTGCATCACCAAAGGGTTCTCGGAGTTTTTATCAAGTTCCTGGAATTAAAAAAAGTAATGGATATATACAAAAATAATAGTAGTCCTTTATCAACAGTTAGTTTATCAACGAATCCCAATTGGAAAATTGATATGTTAACTTCCATCCGTCCTCACTGTACGGTGGAAAAGCAATGTGTGGTAGATATGATGAGTAAAGTAATCGATATAGGTGAACTTATGAAAAAAATGCATTCCCTAAAACTCAATGAATCTGTAAAAACCCAAACAGATACGAATGGGCCCAATCAAAAGCAGGCACTCATTCAAGCTCTATCCCCTATGCTAAATGAAAACCAAAGACAAATGCTTAATATGCTGACTACTTTAATGGGCCCTACGTAAAATATGATCTATTTTTGAAGGAGGTTTTTTATGGGAAAGGATATTCTAAATGAACTGGATCCGGAAATGATAAAAGAAGCGAAAGCTGTAATGGAGGGACTTAAAGGAAAATCAGATCAAGAAATATTAGAAAGTCTTGTTAAACTCGCTGCACAAAAAAAGCAGTCCAATAAGAAGTTAACAAAAGAACAAAGTGCTGCTATTTTGGAAGCTATGAAAGAAACCCTTCCTCCTAATCAAAGAAAGAAATTTGAAGCCTTGCTTCAAATGATGCAAATGATGAATATGTAATAAAAGCTATAGGTATCCCTATAGCTTTTTATATCACAATAATATTAATTAAATTTTTAATATACTTCATAATATTCATCTTCATCAAATCCGGATTCATAGTCTCTGGTCCAATCTTTTTTTCGACTAGTAGTACTCGATAACTTCACTCTTCCCTTCTTTTTATTCCTTCCAGCTTCTAGTTCCATCTCTTTTCTCTTTTGCGCTTCTGCTTCTTTCTGAAGTCTCTTCATTCTCTCATAGCGATCAAATTCTGTTTCTTTCTTTGACACCACTATTCTCCTCCTATTAATGATTAAAACAATACTACTATATTATTATTCATAAATAGGATTTCTGTCAATACGCAAAAGAAAAATTCTCAAATCTTTTCTATATTTTTACATAAAAAACACTATCTTTCAACTGCAGGAATAAAATATTCGAAGGTACCTCCTTGATTGATTTCACCGAAAAAGCGATATGCCGGTTCCACAAAAAAGCTATCATCTTCAAGGTTTGAGGTATAGACTAATTCTGCCTGCCTAATATCTACTGCAAGATTCTCTCCGTCAATCGGTACTTTTACTAATTCTTTATAAGCTTCTTTTATGGATTTTATTGGTACCGTTTCCCTCGATTTATAGATCAATTGATAACACTCTAAATCTAATATATCTCCGCTATAACTTATATTTGCTTTAGTGCAGTAGCCATAGTTTAGAACCCCTTCTAAAGTATTAATGAATCGAATGTAATACATATTTTGATTTGGGATGTCTTCTATAATGCTTTTTTGATGATTGCAAGTCAAATTTAGATTTTCAATAAAATCCATAATACTTTCTATAGCCTTTTCTTTTGAAATTTTAGTACTTGAATTGACATCTTTATGTGTAAGTCTATTATATTTTAGGATTCCTTGTTCTTTAAAAACGATCAATCGCTGCTCATCATCTTCAATAATATACTCTAAAGGAGTTTCTTTTATAGTATTCTTGATATTTAATTTTTCCTTGTAAAATTCCACATCTTCAACAGTTTTCCTAATACCTTGGGCCTCATAGGTTTTCATACGGCTAATCATGTGGTTTTCTAAGCGAATATTTAAATCATACACTACTTTTGGAGGTTGACTTAATATCCCTCCTGCTGCGCTGTTCATAAGCATTCCCTGAAGCATCCAGCTGTTTTCACTGAGATAATAAAGAAGCGGCGTGGCAATAATGGCGAATAGAAGTAGGAACCAATTTATTTTTCGTTCATCCATAGTAAGTCTCCTTTATAATATAAAAGGTATGGCGTTAACCATACCTTTTATTGATAATCCGGCATACTTGGTGTTGAAATATTCTTTAGAGCATCTTCTGCTTCATCTTGAAGCTGTCTTTGGGTAGCTAAGTCGCCTAAAGAAACCATTCCAACGATTTTGCCATTCTCTACTACCGGAATTCTTCTAATTTGATTATCTGCCATCAATCTGGCTACTTCATCTACATCCATGTCCGGAGTACAAGTCACCACACTTGCAGTCATCACATCTTTACATGGGGTATTATTTACATCCTGTCCATCTGCAACATTACGAAGTACGATATCTCTATCTGTAATAATTCCAACGATTTCATCTCCGCTTCGTACAGGAACAGCACCTACATTCGCATCTCTCATAATCTGAGAAGCTTTTAAAACGGATTCTTCTTCATCTACGGAAAGTATATTTTGTGTCATTATATCTCTAACTTTCATTATTGTCCCTCCATAATAATTATTTCTTTATTATTTTGGGCAATGTTATTGAAAAATATGTACGGAGTAAATTTATTGTTTATATCAAAAAACAGGATGTTTATTTTATTAGAAAATAGAACCATCCTGTTTTTACTAAAATATTATTCAGTTTCATTTGCTATATCTAAAACCTTCACATATAAATTATTATCAATATATATATTATTGTATATCAACTGATCTAAAAGTGGCTTAATCTGATTAATATACCCTATTTTCTTTAGCTTTTATCAAAATCCCCATCGTTCCTGTTATCTTAAGTCCTAAATACTTCGCATACTTTCGTGCTAGCAAATCATCTATTATACATAAATCTGCGTTTATTTCTTCTGCTAAAATCATTACTTCTACTTCTCCTTTATGGAGACTTGTTTTAAAGAATTTTTTAGCTTCTTCATTTTGTATTTTCTTTAATATAACAAAATCTGCATTGTCCAAAAAGTTATCTTTACTTTCTACCGATAGTTCTTCATAGACTCCATAAGGAATATAAACTTGATCATAAAGCAATTTTAATAGATTAAGATTATCTATTTTATAAAGTGATATCAATGGAGTAGAGTTTACTACGACCTTACGCATTTTGAATATCCTCTAAAAGTTCATTTTCTTTTTCAAATCTGAATATAGTTACTCCTTGCTCTGAAAGATACTCTATAAAATTTTCTTTATTCATTTCTGCTAGTTCTGCACTTTGACCCAGTGATAATTTTTTCTCTTTATAATATTTTACTGCTAAAGCTTTTTTCATTTCTTTAACAATATCTTCACTACTTTGTCTTAATGTCAAAACTATTTCTTGTGGAAGTTTTACACTTGTATTGATATACATATTTTTACACTTCCCTTCTAGTTTATATATTTCTATTATACCACTATATTTTAATTGTTAAAAGAATAAGAAAAGGAAAGAACTTATTCAAATAAGATATCTTTCCTTTTCTCTATGCATTATATTTATTTTACAACTAAGTTTACAATTTTTCCTGGCACATAGATTTCTTTTACAATGTTTTTGCCGTCTAATTTGCCTTCTACCAAGGCTCTTGCTTTTTCTAATACGGATTCTTTAGATTCATTGATATCTACTTCGATAGTGCTTCTTAATTTTCCATTCACTTGAACGGCTATTTCAATGGAATCTTCTTTCATCTTTTGCTCATCATAGGTTGGCCATGCTTCTTTAAATACAGAAGTAGTGTGACCGGTCATTTCCCATAATTCTTCCGCAACATGAGGAATAAATGGAGCCAATAATACAATCAATGTATCTATTGTTTCTTGATCCAATCCGTTTGAAGCTTTAGCAATGGTTGATAATTTGTTGGTATATTCCATGAATCCGCTTACTACAGTATTAAGATGGAAATCTTCCATTCTGGTTGTAATTTCATAAACTAATTTATGTCTTGTTCTTTCCATTTCTCTGGTAGACTCTACATAAGAATCTTTATTTTCCGTAATAAGCTTCCAAACTTTATTAATAAAACGATATACGCCGTCAATTCCTCTGTCATCCCATTCAGAATCTAATTCCGGAGGACCTACGAACAATTCATACATACGAAGAGAATCGGCACCGTATCTTTCTACCAGTTCATCCGGGGATACGACATTTCCTTTGGATTTACTCATTTTAGCCCCATTTTTTGTAATCATTCCTTGGTTAAACAGACGTGTAAATGGCTCTTCAAAATCTACTACGCCGATATCGTATAAGAATTTGGTATAGAATCTTGCATAAAGAAGATGAAGTACTGCGTGCTCAATTCCACCTACATACATATCTACAGGCAGCCATTTTTTCATCATTTCCTTGCTTACGAGTTCTTTATCATTATGAGGATCTGCATATCTTAAGAAATACCATGAAGAACCTGCCCATTGAGGCATTGTATTGGTTTCTCTCTTAGCAGGACCACCACATTTCGGACAAGTCGTATTCACCCATTCTTCAATAGCTGCCAGTGGAGATTCTCCTGTTCCTGTAGGTTCATAGGACTCTACCTCCGGAAGGGTAACAGGAAGTTGATCCTCCGGTACAGCAACCGCTCCACATTTTTCACAATGAACAATTGGAATAGGTTCTCCCCAATATCTTTGTCTTGAGAATACCCAGTCCCTTAATTTATAATTTACAGTTTTCTTTCCTATACCGTGTTCTTGAAGGTAATTTGCAATAACTTCCTTAGCTTCTTTAGAAGAAATGCCATCAAAGATTCCGGAGTTCATCATAACGCCTTCTTCTGTATAAGCTTCTTGAAGTTCTCCAGCTTCTTCTCCTTCTTTTTTGATCACTTGAATAATAGGAAGGTTAAACTTCTTAGCAAAGGCAAAGTCTCTTTCATCATGGGCTGGTACACACATAATCGCTCCTGTACCGTAATCGGATAGAACATAGTCAGAAATCCAAATAGGAATCTTTGCCCCATTAAGAGGATTAATCGCATATCTTCCGGTAAATACTCCTGTTTTATCTTTATCTGCCATACGATCTACGGAAGACTTGGTTGAAGCCTGGAATACGTATTCTTCCACTGCTTGTTTTTGTTCTTCAGTAGTTATTACAGATACGATTTCGTGTTCTGGAGCTAAAACCATAAAAGTTGCTCCATATAATGTATCCGGTCTTGTAGTAAAGACTTTAATCTGTTGATCTAAACCTTCTACCTTAAAATCAATTTCTGCACCGTAGCTTTTTCCAATCCAGTCGGTTTGCATTTTCTTTACTTTTTCAGGCCAGTCTAACTCCTGCAAATCATTAAGGAGTCTTTCTGCATAAGCTGTAATCTTTAACATCCACTGACGAAGGTTTTTCTTCGTAACAACAGAACCACAGCGTTCACAGTTACCGCCTACTACTTCTTCGTTAGCAAGCCCTGTTTTACAACTGGGGCACCAGTTAATAGGCATTTCTTTTTCATAAGCTAAGCCATTTTCAAACATTTTTGCAAAAATCCATTGGGTCCATTTAAAGTAATTAGGATCTGTTGTATTCACTTCCCTGTCCCAATCATAAATGGCACTGATTTCATGAAGTTGTCTTTTAAAATTTGCAATATTTTTTTCAGTTCCTACCCTTGGATGAATGCCTTTTTTAATGGCATCGTTTTCTGCAGGCAGTCCAAAAGCATCCCAACCCATGGGATGAAGTACATAGTAATTTTGTAATACTTTATAGCGACTCCATACATCACTAAGCACATAACCTCTCCAGTGTCCTACATGAAGTCCGTTTCCTGAAGGATAAGGGAACATGTCTAAGCAATAATATTTTTTCTTATCAGGTCCGTCTTGATTGATGGGGTTCTTTTCCCATCTTTCACGCCATTTTTTTTCAATAGTCTTATGATCGTAGCGTATGTTATCCAAAATCCATTCCTCCTATTTTAGTACAAATTGTGTGAATAAAAAAAACCTTTCGTCTTAGTTAGAGACGAAAGGTGACTTCGCGGTACCACTCTATTTTATTCTCAATGAGAATACTCTTAGCAATATGTATGTACATACATATCGTTCCTTTAACGGGGATACCGTCTCCACCTACTCTAATTTCAGTGGGAAACTCCAAGGCGAGTTCAGTACTTCTCGATACTGTTTTCCACCACCCAACAGCTCTCTAAAATCTATGAAATACCTACTAGTCCTTTTCACTGTTTTTATCCATATTTTTTGAGGAAATTGTATCATATTGAATTGAAAAATGCAAGGCTATTAAGCTTCTTTCTTTCTTGCTTCAATAACCTTTTGCTGTACATCGTGCGGTGCTTCTTCATATCTGTCAAACTTCATTGTGAAGCTTCCTCTTGCTTGAGTCATGGAACGAAGATCTGTAGCATATTTAAACATTTCAGCCATAGGCACTTCTGCATCAACCTGCTGGAATCTTCCTTTTGGATTCATGCCCAGAATTCTTCCTCTTCTCTTGTTGAGGTCTCCTATGATATCTCCCATATATTCGTCAGGCACCGTTACGGAAACTTTTACAATTGGCTCTAATATCACAGGTTTTGCTTTTAAAAGTCCTTCTTTAAATGCGATAGAGGTAGCAATTTTAAATGCCATTTCGGAGGAATCTACAGGATGGTAAGATCCGTCAACCAAGGTTGCCTTTAGTCCAACCACTGGATATCCTGCCAATACCCCATGTTTAACGCATTCCTGGAGACCTTTTTCTACTGCAGGGAAGTATTGCTTTGGAACAGCTCCACCGAATATTTTTTCTTCGAAGATATAAGGTACTTCTAAATTGCCTGAAGGCTCAAATTCCATCCAAACATCTCCGTATTGTCCATGACCACCGGATTGCTTTTTATGTTTTCCTTGAACTTTAATCTTGCCTTTAATGGTTTCTCTATAAGGAATAGTAGGAGGAAGCAATTCAACTTCTACCTTAAACTTGGATTTTAATTTATTAATGATCACATCTAAGTGCTGCTCGCCAATACCATATATGATTTCTTCATGGGTTTCTTTATCTAAGAAGACATGGAAGGTTGGGTCTTCTTCCATAAGTCTTTGAAGCCCTGAAGACATTTTTTCTTCGTCTCCTTTTCCTTTAGGGAATACTGCCATATGCATAAGGGATTCTGGGAATTCTATTTCAGGGTAAACAATAGGTTTATTGATATCAGATAAAGTATCCCCTGTCATTGTGTCATGAAGCTTTGCAACTGCTCCTATGTCTCCTGCACAAAGTTGAGATACCTCAGTTTGTTCTTTCCCTCTAAGGACATAAATATGAGCTATTTTTTCTTCCGTATCTTTGTTTCCGTTATATAGAACTGTATCTGCTTTAAGTATTCCCGAACATACTTTGAAAATAGAAAGTCTGCCAATATAGGGGTCCACAATGGTCTTGAAAACAAATACGGATGTTGGTTCATCTATAGCACATCTTCTCTCTTCTTCTTTACCTGTCTTTGGATTTTTGCCTTCTAAAACAGAACGTCCTTCTGAAGGATTTGGCAAATACTCAATAATAGAATTCATCAATACACGAATTCCCGTATTGTTTAAAGCTGTACCACATAAAACAGGCACAATACTTCCATCCATTACCCCTTTATGAAGAGCGTCCTGGATTTCTTCCAAAGTAAATTCTTCCTCATTAAAATATTTCTCCATCAATTCTTCCGAAGTTTCGGCTACCGCCTCTAAAATCATATTTCTAACTGGAGCTATTACATCATCCATTCCTTCAGGAACATCACAAGAAACTACCGTACCATTGGCAAATCTTCTTCCTTCCATTTTAACTACATTAACAAATCCTACAAATCGATCATTTTCTTTAAAGGGTACTTGGAAGGGAGCAATACATTTTCCGAACCTTTCTTTCAAATCTTCTAATATATTTGTTAAATTGGCATGTTCATCATCCATACCATTGACAAAAATCATTCTGGGGAGATTTTGTTCTTCTGCATATTCCCAAGCTTTTTCTGTTCCTACTTCTACACCGGATTTGGCAGACACAACTATGATGGCAGAATCCGCAGCACGCACTGCCTGCTTAACTTCACCGACAAAGTCAAAATAGCCAGGAGTATCTAAAATATTTATTTTAGTATCTTTCCACTCAACAGGAATAATAGAAGTGTTAATACTCACTTTTCTTCTAATTTCTTCGGGGTCGTAATCGCCTACTGTATTTCCATCATCAACTTTTCCCTGTCGTTTAATTTGCCCTGTAACGTATAACATTGCTTCTGCCATAGTTGTCTTTCCACATCCGCCGTGACCTAAAAGTACAACATTTCGAATTTGTTCCATGCTATAGTTTTTCATTGCAGTTTCCTCCCAGTTATATTTTTTGCAAAGTCTTCATAATAGACTTCATTTTCTGTATATTAGTTATATTCTACACGAAAGAAAGATTTCCTTCTTCCATTTTATTTTTTTATCCCTATCCCTAATGCATATTATATCCATTTATTTTATTTTTTATATTTATTTCCAGTAATATTATGTATATTTTTTTATAATCTCATATAATTGACACACATACTTTATAAGTGTAAAATGTTAAAAACATTTTAGTATTCTTAAGGAAATGTTTTTAACATATAAGGAGGCTTAAAAATGATCGTTGTAATGCGTCACGATGCGACAGAAGATAATATCAAGAGTGTTATTCAGGCAATCGAATATTGCGGATTAACAACTCATCTTTCAAAGGGTTCTGAAATCACTATTATTGGTGTTATTGGAGATAAATCAAAACTAAACAAAGTAAATCTTGAACTGTATTCTGGAGTAGAAAAACTTGTACCCGTAACAGAATCATATAAATTATCCAATAAGAAGTTCCATGTAGGTCCTTCCGTCATCAAGGTTGGAAACTATGAGATCGGTGGAAAAGAAATTGTTATTATGGCTGGTCCCTGTGCGGTTGAAAGCAGGGAGCAACTGCTTGAATCCGCCCATGCAGTAAAAAAAGCAGGGGCACAGTTCCTTAGAGGAGGCGCTTATAAACCCAGAACCTCCCCCTATGCTTTCCAAGGTCTTGAAGAAGAAGGCCTTAAATATATGGCTGAAGCCAGGGAAGAAACCGGTCTTGCCATTGTTTGCGAAGTAACCAGTATACAGGCTGTAGAAACCGCTGCAAAATATGTTGACATGATGCAGATAGGCGCAAGAAATATGCAAAACTTCCAGCTGCTTAAGGAAGTAGGTAAGACAAATATTCCTGTTCTATTAAAAAGAGGTCTATGTGCCACCATTGAAGAATGGCTCAACGCTGCGGAATACATTATGAGCGAAGGTAACACCAATGTTGTCCTTTGTGAAAGAGGTATTAGAACTTATGAGACGGCTACAAGAAATACCCTTGATATTAGTGCCGTACCTGTTATTAAGTCAAAAAGCCATCTTCCAATTATCGTAGATCCAAGCCATGCTGCAGGTATTCGCTCTCTGGTCGCTCCTTTGGCAAAGGCATCTATTGCTGCAGGCGCCGATGGTCTTATGATTGAAGTACACCCTAATCCTTCCTGTGCTTTGTCCGATGGTCCCCAATCCCTGAATCCCGATGATTTTTCAAAATTATGTTCTGAATTAAAACCACTTATTGAGATTATGGGAAGAAGCTTTAATAGTCATGAATAAAGTTGGGATCATCGGTCTTGGACTGATCGGAGGCTCATTGGCAAAAGCTCTCAAACAAAAATGCAATATCAACGATATTATCGCCATGGATGTAGAGAGCAATGCACTGGAAAAAGCATTGAATGAAGGAATTATTAATGACTTTACAACGTCTATTGACGAACATTTTTCCGACTGTGATATCATCTTCATATGTACACCGGTTAAACAGATATCCTCTTATGTAAAAAAATTGCTTCCTTTTATAAAGGATGATTGTATCCTTACAGACGTGGGAAGTACAAAATCTGCTATTTTAAATGAATTAAATGTAATCCTGGACAGCACAAACTTTCACTTTATTGGCGGGCATCCTATGACTGGCTCTGAAAAAGCCGGTTATAGTGCCTCCAGGGGGCATTTATTTGAAAATGCCTATTATATTTTGACGCCACAGCCTTCAACGCCTAAAGAAAAAATAGATCAGTTAAAAAGCATCGTCGTTTCCATAGGAGCTATACCAGTTATTCTCTCACCCCAGTATCACGATTTAGTCACTGCATCTATAAGCCATGTGCCTCATGTTCTGGCCGCAGCCTTAGTCAATATGGTAAAAGCTTTGGACAGTACCGACAAATATATGCATAAATTAGCAGCGGGAGGATTTAAAGACATTACCCGTATAGCTTCCTCTTCTCCTGAAATGTGGCATAACATCTGTATGACCAACCAAAAAGAAATCTTATATGTGATTGATTATTTAATCGAAATTCTCACACGATTCTCATCGGCTGTCAGAAATAAAGAAGATGATTACATTTGGAACTTTTTTAACAGTGCCAAACAATATCGAGATACCTTTTCTAGTAGAAGCCCTGGACCGTTTATGAAAACTTACGAAATTATAGTGGATGTAGTAGATGAACCGGGAATTATTGCAAGTATTGCTACTTTACTGAGCAAGCATGGAATCAATATTAAAAATATAGGTATCATCAACAGCAGAGAATATGAAAACGGCGTTCTCCAGATTGTTTTTGACGATGAAAAGAGCCAGGAGAAAAGCGTAAAGCTGTTAGAAGAAATGAATTATGTGATCTATAAGAAATAAAGAGGGGGCCCATATATGATTGTCAATCCTAAGGATAAAATAAATGGAGAGATTACTGTTTCAGGGGATAAATCCATCTCTCATAGAGCCGTTATGCTTGGTTCCATCGCTGAGGGCATAACGGAAGTAACAGGATTTTTGATGGGTGCAGACTGTCTGTCCACCATTGAATGTTTTAGACAGCTTGGTATTCCAATTGAAGTGAATGAGGAAAAGGTCATTGTCCATGGCAAAGGCCTGCTAGGTCTGTCCCAGCCATCCAATATGTTAGATGTCGGCAATAGTGGAACAACCATACGACTGATGACAGGAATTCTTTCTGCTCAATCTTTCTCATCAGATATCACAGGAGATGCTTCCATTCAAAAAAGACCAATGCTTAGAGTTGTAGCTCCTTTAAGAGAAATGGGTGCTAAAATAGATGGAAAAGAAGGCGGCAAATACTGCCCTCTTCACATTGAAGGTCAAGGATTAAAAGGAATTCATTATCAACTTCCGGTAGCCAGTGCTCAGGTAAAATCTGCTATTTTACTTGCTTCTTTATATGCAGAGGGAGAAACGACCGTAATAGAACCTGCTCCTTCAAGAAACCATACAGAAATTATGGTGAATTATTTTGGAGGAAACATCCTTCAAAAAGACAATGTCATCAAAAGCTCCCCTGTAAAAAAACTTACAGGCCAATACATAAAAGTTCCCGGAGACATATCTTCAGCCGCATACTTTATTGTCGCTGCACTGATCCTCCCCCATTCAGAACTTTTAATTAAGAATGTAGGGGTTAATCCCACCCGTGACGGAATTATCACCGTATTTAAACAAATGGGTGGAAATATTGAGCTCATTAATCAACGAACTCAATGCGGTGAACCTGTTGCGGATATTTTAGTCCGTTCTTCTAGTCTCCACGGCATAGAAATCGGAGGAAGTTTAATTCCTAAACTGATAGATGAAATTCCTGTAATCGCTGCTGCCGCATGTTATGCCAGAGGAACGACGATCATAAAGGATGCCCAAGAATTAAAAGTAAAAGAATCCAATAGAATTCAAACGATGGTATCGGAACTTAAAAAGATGGGGGCGTCCATTAGGGAAACGGATGATGGAATGATTATAGAAGGAGGCAGTGCTTTAAGGGGTGCCCAGGTTGAAAGTTATCATGACCATAGGGTTGCTATGTCCCTGGCCATTGCTGCCCTAAAAGCTGAAAAAGAAACTACTATCAATAATAGCGACTGTGTAAGCATTTCTTTCCCTAACTTCTTTTCTTACCTGGAAAAGCTTTAATTTAATAAATGTCTCATAAAAGCATAATTGCACATTTTTAAAGATTGCACTATAATATATCCATGAAATGAACATGCCATGATTGATTATTGGAGGGTGAAAAGATGATTAAAACAACCATCGTTGGCTTTGGAGATAGTCTTACTTACGGATATGGTGTTCCACGCAATGTAGGATATGTTGAAAGATTAGAGAAATTCATGCCCCAATATTTTCCCAATATATCATGGCATATATGTAATAGCGGTACTTCAGGAGATACCACGAGAGAAGGCTTAATAAGACTTGAAAAAAATGTTCTATCATATCATCCGAATATTGTTTTTATTCTCTTTGGGTCTAATGACTCTGCTATGAATGAAAAGCAATT
>JAAYPH010000095.1 GCA_012519955.1 Candidatus Epulonipiscium sp. | reverse complement strand
AGTTTGGAATTTAAGAGTTTTTGTAAAAGCGTTCACTTATATTATTTTACTTATATTATTTTTAAGATAAAATATAAGGTGAACGCTTTTTGAGGAGGATTTTTGATGGGGAATCTTTTAGAAAAAATCATCTATTTTAATTGGCAGTATAATAGTTTTTATATTAAAAATTAAAGTAAAATCTTTAAAAGTATGATTAAATAACTGATAGGTCAAAACCTAAGGAAGTCAGCATTTCTAGGTCCTGGGCAATATTACTTCCCACAGTTGTTAATAAATCTCCTGTGATGGTGGCGTTGGCACCGGACAGAAATGCCTTTTTCCCACCATCTTTAAAATAACATCTTCCTGCCGCCATTCGGATATATGCTGTGGGATTAATGTAACGAAAGATTGATATGGTTCTTAGTATTTCATCTTCAGAAAGAGGCTTTAAATTCTCATAACATGTATTTTCAATGGGTATAAGTGCATTGATCGGAATTGATTCTATCTCCAACTCCGCTAGGCTGATGGCCATATCTATTCGGTCTTCCCAGGTTTCTCCCATTCCTATAATCCCCCCGGAACAAACTTTTAGCCCTGCTTCTTTGGCAAGTTTAATTTCATTGATTTTGTCTTCGTAGGTATGGGTTGTACATATATTGGGGAAATATCGTTTAGATGTTTCGATGTTTGCATGATACATTGAAACACCTGCTTCTTTTAAACGAATAAGTTGATCTTTTGTTAATAACCCGTGGGATGCACAAAGTTCAATTTCGCATTCAGCTTTCATTTTTTGATAGGATAGAAGAGCTTTTTCAAAATCCTTGTCACTTAAAGTTCTTCCTGATGTTACAATAGAGTAGCGGTGTACGCCTTTTTCCTGGTGTTTTTTACAGTCTTCAAGGATTACATCCGGATCTAAAAATTCATATTCCTTAATTCCTGTTTTATGATGAGAAGACTGAGCGCAGAATTTGCAGTTTTCGCTGCAACGACCACTTCGACCGTTAATAATACTGCAAAGATCTGCTTTGTTACCGCATAATGCCTCACGAATCATATTTGCACCTTCAAATAATTCTTCCGAATCAGCTTCTAAAAAGAAACTGAAATCTTCACCTCTTTTTAAACGTCTGCCATTAATAATTTCTTTCGCTAAATTTTTTACATCTATTTTCATAGTTTCCCTCCATAGCAGTAACAGTATAATTTTGATTCATAGACGACTTGTGTAAATTCAAAAAATCTTTAACGTATATTAAATATATATTATCTTTAAAACATTGTCAACTAAACAACGAAAACAAGTTGACAATAAAACGAAAATGTTTTTTTACATGATTTTGAATATGGGAGGCAATATTTAGGAAAGTGAAAAACTGCCGCTAAAGTCAAATGATTTTAGAGACAGTTTTATGTGGTTTAAATTTTAAATTGCTTTACGATATTCACCAGAGAATTTGATTTTTCATTGGCAGATGTACTGATTTGGGTGATGGCATGAACCATGTTATGTATGGATGCTAAAAGTTCCTCCGAAGTTGAACTGAATTCGGTAACAATATCGTTAATGACTTTTGAAAGATCGTTGTAACGTTCACTGGTTTGTACCAGGTCTTCATAATCATTCAGTACTTTCTGGTCAATGAAGTCCATAATTTCCATAGAGCTTGAAGAAAGAGTATTTACTATTGTCAGTACTTGATGAGTTACTTCCTGAATGCGGGATACTGAAGTTTTAGATTCTTCAGCTAACTTTCTTATTTCATCTGCAACTACGGCGAAACCTTTACCGGATTCACCAGCTCTTGCTGCTTTTCTTGATCGGCTGAGTAATATTGCCTGCAATCAATATCGTTAAAACTATACCAATCAATATGAAAACAACAGATACTATCATCATAGACTGAGTCAAATCAGCTATCTTGGTTAAGACCACTGATTTTGGTGCTGTTACAGCTAAAGACCAGTTAGTTCCTTCCACAGGATAATATCCCATATATTTGGTCATTCCATTGAATGTATATTCGCCTACACCGATTAGTCCTTCAGTCATATTCTTTGCAAGTTTATATAGCCCTTCTAACTCGGGATTAGTTTCATAGTCATTAAAAATATTGTACATTTCCATAACAAGATTATGATCCTTATGTGCTACAACAGTACTATTATTGTTAATCATAAAGACTTCTTGATTACTATATTGCATTTCAGCAATAAAATTACTTAATTCATTGCCGTCACGATTTGCAAGCAGTACGCCTATCACAGTATTATCTTCTTTGATTGGAACTCCAAAGACTACAATAATGCTGCCATCGGTCTTGCTGACTATGGGATCTGAAACAGTACTTTCTCTAGCTAAAGCTTTAATAAAGAACTCCCGTTCATGAATATCTATACTATTCCCGGAGGTGATGAATGAAATACCGCTTGTATCAGCAATCACAATGTCTTTATATCCGCTGCGGTTTATTTCATCTTGAAGAAGATCCAATTTTTCTTTAGTTGTCAAGTCTTTGCTTTTGATCCATGGACTATTTGCAATTGTTTCCAATGCATTGAGTTGAGCGGTTACTTTCTCGGAAATAATTTTGGCATCGGCTCGGGCTATTTCTAAAAGATTTTCATCAATGGTTGTTTTTAGTGCATCATTAGCATTTAAGTAAGCAGAAATCCCTAGGCCAGTACAGACTACAAACATTAACGTTCCAAACAACAAAGTTATTTGCTTAGTAATACTTTGAAATTTCATCAATTCATCTCCCTCTTTCTTATTTTTGGTCTTGTACCACAAAAGTGCTGAACCTATTAAGAAAAAGGGATTCAACAGTTTTAATTAAGTTAACTAGTATGAATCCTGCTGACATAATAGTAAATGGCAGTATTTTCAATGGAATTTTAGTGGATAATTCCCTGTAGATGTTCTTAACCCTAGACCCGTTTCCTTTGAAATTTTCAAAATAGCTATTCAACTTTTTTGTGTGATGTTGTATATTATATAATAAAAAGAGAAGTTGTCCAATAAAAATTGTGGATTATATGAAAAAAATTCGATGTTGTACGTCAAAATTTAAGCATATTTTATAGTAAATAGGAGGAGAAGAAAATGAAGGAAGTTTATGAATTTTTAAAGAATTGCGGTACATATTATTTGGCTACAGTTGAAGGAGATCAGCCAAGGGTTAGACCATTTGGTACAGTGGATATTTTTGAAGGGAAACTTTATATCCAGACAGGCAAAATTAAAGAGGTATCTAAACAGATCCAGGCCAATCCAAAAGTAGAACTCTGTGCTTTTGCTGATGGAAAATGGCTTAGAGTAGCTGGCAAATTAATTAGAGATGACAGAGTAGAAGCTAAAAAGCATATGCTTGACAATTACCCGGAACTTAAAGCAATGTACTCAGCAGAGGACGATAATACAGAGGTCCTTTACTTTGAAGATGCGACAGCTACTTTCTATTCATTTACTGAAGAACCAAAGGTAATTAAATTCTAATAGAAAATACCATGTTGGAATTCTTCATTCATGTACAGGGAGAAAGGTGAATTAAGCAATGGGAGATTTATCCAAATTACTTAACATTGGAGTTAAGCTGGAACAGCAGCTCTTAGATGTTGGTATTGCCACAGCGGAAGAGTTAAAAAGTGTGGGCAGCCGTGAAGCATGGTTACGGATTCTTCATCGTGATCCGTCTGCTTGCCTTATGCGGCTTTCAGCGCTGGAAGGTGCAATTCAGGGTATACGATGGCATAACTTGGACAGCGAAACAAAGAAATCTCTTAAAGAATTTTATCACAAACATAAGGGTGAATAATAAGATAAAATATTTTAATTCATAATAAATGCTGGAGATATGTGATTCATTCATGTATCACAGCATTTATTTTTTTCATAATAATATACTTATGAAATGTTATTATGTATGCAAAAAAATAATTGCCACTAAAATCTTTTGATCTTAGCGGCAGAAAATTAGTATGCTCTAAATTTTAAATTGTTTAACTATATTTACTAGGGATCCTGATTTT
>JAAYPH010000094.1 GCA_012519955.1 Candidatus Epulonipiscium sp. | reverse complement strand
GCAGCAGTGTCTTGGGGCGGTACTAGACTGGATGTATTTGCAAGGGGACGAAACAATCATCTCTGGCATATTTGGAGATCATAGAAAACAGGAAAAAGCGTGCATATCAATTTGCACGCTTTTTCCTGTTCTCAAATGGAATGCTATTATAAGCTTTAAAATTAGAAAAGTAGTATTAATAGGTAAAAACAGCTTCAACTCTTGCAGCAATATCCATTTGACCGGGTTGGATTGGCGTAGCAATATCGGTTTTTGCAAGAGTAACACTGTACGGGGAAAAGGGAATACTGCTTTGTTCAATTATCTCAATGGGGATCGTTGAAACATTTATATTCATGTTTCTTCCAATGAACATGGCTTTTGCAGTGGCATCATCAATTGCTTTTAATAGGGCCTGCTGATAATACTGGGACGGGTTCGCGATGGCAAAAGTTACATTATTAATCACATTTGCTCCGCTCTCCACTGCCAGATCGACTATTTCTCCGACTAAATTAATGTCTCTTATGGTAACTCTTAAGATATGTTCTAAAACATATCCGTTAAATTTTTGCTGGCCATTGATATATTCATATTGCGGAAAGATATTATAGGATTGAGTTTGGATATCATCAGAAGATACGCCAATACCGTTTAAGGCAGCTATAATTTTTGAAGAGATCTCTGCATTCTCTTGCTGTACTTGCCTAAGTTCCATTCCTCGGGTCTGCACTCCCAGTGAAACCAGGGCAATATCCGGTTCTGCCTGTATGAAGCCTTCTCCTAGTACTCTTAGTTCTCCATGATTGGCATTTGAGTTTAACGTGCCATTTGTTCTCGTCTGAAGGTTGTAAGGAACTGATTTTCTATATCCATAGGGAAAAGAATATGGCATTTTGTCCTCCTTTTATTTCAAAAATATCGTTACTTTATTATATGAAAATTTGAATAAATTGGAAGTTGTAATTAAAATATAAATTTTAAGGAAAATTATAAAAAAATATAGTATACTAATCCTATATCCAAAACATGACATTCGATTGATATTAAATAAGCTTCCTGGTTTGAGAGATAAAGGTCTAAGCAATGTTTTGTAAAAGAGGTGAATCCATGTTTTATGAAAAAAGAATACATATTATAAGTGTTGTTTTGCTCTTTGTCTTTTATCTTTTTTATTCCTCATCCTTAGGTTTGGCACAGGAGACGATAACCGTTTTTTCTGAGATAGAAGAAAAGCTTGGCTCGATTTCTGAAAAAGAACAAAAGGTTCTTCAGGAATTGTTTTTTATTTTACAGGATATAGAGGAAATGGAACGTCAGCAAGTTGAGATAGAAGGAGATATTAAAAAAATAAAAGATGAAATTGAAAACGTATCGAATCGTATTGAAAAAGAAGAAAATATTTATGGACAGAAAAGAGATACCTTAAAAGAAGTTCTTCAAGTCTATCAAAGAAGAGGACCGGCATCTTATCTGGAAATCATTCTGTCTTCGGACAGTTTTTCTACTTTAATCAGAAGAATCAATATCATAAGAGATTTAAGCCGCAACACAGGAGCTCTTCTTGAGGAATTAGATGAAAGAAAACAGATTTTACAAGAAGAAAAGAGTAAATTGGACGATGCATTGTTTTCATTGGAAGAGAAGCAGGGAGAACTTAAGAAAGCTTTACTGAATAAAGAAAAATTAAGAAATGATATGGAAGATTACCTGGCATCTTTAGATGTTGAACGTTCATATTATGAGAACCAATTAAACCAGATTGATAAGGCTTGGACAGAGGCAAAGAAAACCCTTACAGATTCCATTGCTAATTTTTCCGATGTATTAAAACAAGGGAATTTGCCGTATGAAAAAATAAAAGTTACGATTACCCTGGGAAGAGTTAAAGGTTCTATTGATGAAGAGACATTTAATCAAGTGGCAAAACAATACATTGGTGATAAAGCTATAGAATTTCATTTTTATGAAAATAAAATCCAGGCAATCATTCCTGACAGCCAGTTTTCCGTATCCGGTTCATTTATTATTGTAGACGGCCATACACTGCAGTTTGTAGCAGAAGAAGGAAGTTTTTACGGCATGACACTTACTGAGGAATCTTTAGAAGAAATCTTTAGAAATGGACAAGTACAGCTCAATCTTGAGCCGGTATTATATGGTAATGAATTGGAAAGCGTAAAAATTAAAGAAGGCTATTTTGAAATAAGCAGTAAAGTATCTTTTTTCTAAATTAATGAAGTAGGTGGATTAGAAATGATTGAAGCAAGAGGAGTATATTTAGAATATCGTGATGGCACAAAAGCGTTAAATGATGTTAATTTGCAAATAAAACGAGGGGAAATCGTCTATATTATTGGACCCAGTGGATCAGGAAAAACCAGTTTGCTTAAGCTTTTTATGGGAATTGAGCAGCCAACTTCCGGGAAATTAGCGGTTCTTGGAAAAGAAATTAATAAAGAGCATAAAAGAAATATCAGAGAAATACGAAGGAAGATAGGGCCTGTTTTTCAAGAATTCAAATTAATACCCGGAAGAACTGCTATAGACAATGTGATTTTAGGGATGAGAGTATTGGGAATGCCTCGGGTATTATTGAATAAAAACGCCTTAGAGGCTTTAGAAAAGGTTGGATTAACCCATAAGGCATTTTCAAAAGTAGACAATTTGTCCTGGGGAGAAAGGCAGAGGGTTGCCATTGCCAGAGCAGTAGCAAGGAAACCGGCACTGATATTGGCTGATGAACCCACCGGTAATCTGGATATTAAAAATGCATTACGTATCATGGAGCTTTTACGTTCTTTTAAAGACGAACAAACTACGGTTATTATAACAACCCATGCGACTCATTTAATTGAAAATTTAAATGAAGGTATTTTATTAAAAGTGAACAAGGGAACTATTCAGCAGGAGTCAATGGGGAGGGGCTTGCAATGAAAAATATCATTTATAATATAGGCTATTTTATAAAAGAAGCAAGGATAGTTTTTAAACTGAACTTTTGGTCCAATGTTCTTTCTCTTTTTAGTATAGGACTAATTCTATTTGTTCTCTCTCTGGTGATTTCCGGATGGAGCATTAGTACGGAAGTGCTTACTCTAATCCAAAATGAAGCAGAAATCAATATATATACTGACGAGGAAATAGATGAAAAAAGTATAGAAAAAGTTATTGAGAAGATCAATTTAATTGACGGCATTTTAGAAAGCAGAGTGGTTCAAAAAGAGGAAGCATATGAAAGAATGGAAAAAGTATTGGGGGAAGATGCAAAGGTACTGAAATATTTTGATGATAATCCTTTTCACTTTTTCATCGAAGCCAAAATCGATGTTGAGAAAATAGAATCGATCAATAAGGAAATAAAATTGATTCCTAATGTCCAATATATAAGAGATAATAGAGAAATACTAATTCGTCTGAGAAGTATTGCACGAGGCTTTAGAATCCTGGGAACATTTTTTATTGCGGCTGTCGGAATTTCTACAATCGTCATTATCTCTCATATTATAAGACAGGGCATTTACAACAATAAAGATGAAATTAATACCCTCAGATTATTAGGGGCTTCAGAGGTATTTATTGCTCTGCCTTTTTTAATGGTAGGCTTGGTATTAACCGTTGGAGGAGGAATGATTGCTGCTGCTTTGTTATATACGGTACTGATACAATTTTATACTTATATATCAGGACCTCTTCCCTTCATTCCCTTGCCCCCTCTGCAAACGATGGCGAAAAATTTAGTTTCTGTGATTTTATCCATAAGTATACTCTTAGGAATTATTGGGAGCATCATAGGACTATCGTCTTCAAAGCAGAGATAATTAAAGATATTAATATAATAATAAAGACATTAATATCTTAATATTAGAATAGTAGTCATATATTGACAATAAGGATTAGAATAATGTAAAATAAAATATACTGAAAATTATAAAATCGTGCTCAAGACTTTCAGATGATATTTGGGGGGATGCTATGGGACTTGATGTAAGAACTCTAACTATTATAATTATGATTGTTATTCTTATATCGTGTTTTGTTATGATTGCCCTTTGGATCGTATACCCATCTGAAAGAGGAATTGAATCTTGGGCATTATCTGCTTCAACTGGAGCCGTAGCTTTTATAGCTTTAACCCTGCAGCCGATCCTTGGAAGCTATGCGGTATTTTTAAATAATGCAGGAATTTTAGCTTCATCTTTAATATTATTAGAAGGAATCTTACGATTCCGAGGCTTTGGCAACGAGTCCCGCCGAAGGCATCCATTTATATTTTTTCTTCTGTTGTTTATTGTTGTCTCATATTTTAATCGAAATTATCCAACAGCACGATATCTTTTTCATGACTTTTTTATATCAATTTTATTAACATTATCTTCATTTTTCATTATTTATAAAACCCATGGCATGGAAATTTTAGTTCATTCCATTGCAGGGGGATCAATTTTCATTCTTGTGCCTATTTTCGCTTTTAGGTGGTATTTAGCCTTAAGCGGCAGAATAGAAACTATGTTGATTGGCTCAACACAGCATCCTATTATGCAAGTTCTTTTTCTTTTTGTCATTCCAT
>JAAYPH010000093.1 GCA_012519955.1 Candidatus Epulonipiscium sp. | reverse complement strand
TATCCAATCATTGAATTGATCAATGGTATTATATATCTACTTTTATTTCTTAAATTTGATTTAAGTTATTCGTTTGTTTTTTATGCTTTATTTTCATCGTTATTGTTAGTAATTGCTATGATTGATTTTAAAACTGGACTTATACCAAATAAACTGATTGTTTTTGGAATACTACTTGGAATGATTTATTTTATGATGGATTGGATTATAAATCGTTCTTTTTTAATTATTAAAGATGGAATATTAGGCTTTTTAGCTGGAGCCTTGATTATATTGGTTATTATACTCATATCCCGGGGAGGTATGGGTGCCGGAGATATGAAACTTATGGGAGTTATTGGCTTGTTCTTAGGATTGAAAGGTGTTGTATTAAGTCTTTTTTTGGGAATTCTAGTGGGCGGCATTATAGGGGCTGTTCTTTTGATGACAAAGATTAAGGACAGAAAATCAGCCATTCCCTTTGGTCCTTTTTTAGCATTAGGAACTTTTGTTTCCCTGTATTGGGGAGAACAAATCATTAATTGGTATTTGTCTTTACTATAATTTTCAGTGGGGGATTCTATGAAGAAATATGTCTTTAACAATAAAGGAATTTCTCTTGTTGAGGTACTTATTGTTCTAACCATTATCGGAATTACTGGAGCTATTATTGTGCCTTCAACTGGAATAGTCCAGAGAAACAGACTAAAGAGTATGGCATCCCAAATTGCAATGGATATAAAAAAGGTCCGCTTTTTTGCTCAAACCCATGAAGCTTACAATACTTATAAGATTGAATTCGATACTAATAAATATATCCTTCATGGCACTGAATTAAGTGATATTGATCCAATAACAGATGGTATCGTTCAAATTACACCAATTGCAATAAAAACAGATGACACAGAACACCCCATTAATGAGATCCAATTTGATAATAGAGGGAGAATAATTGTCAAATCCGGTAGTGAGGACATTTCCTATAATATGCTTAAAGATATAAAGATTACATTAAAAATTGACAAATACCAAAAAGAAGTAACTGTACGGCCCTTAGCAGCACATACATACATTGGGGATACCGTAATAAAGTAGGTGAGCGGATGTCAAAACTAAAATGGATTTTGAATAATAATAGAGGATTTACTTTGGTAGAAATTTTGATTGGGATGGCACTTTTTAGCATACTTTCCCTCAGTGTATGGAGTCTTATGAATCACGCTTCTAATAGTTCTAACAGAACCTATACAAAGATAGAAGCTGTTGAAAATGCAAGAGTTGCATTGGATTTTATGATTGATGAGATTAGAAGAGCCCAAAAGATTCAAATAGAGAATTTCGATGATGCGAATACCATATTGTGTTTAGATATGGACGGAAATAATGATATTTCTTTGGGGACAGGGGATGTAAAGTTTAGTTTTGACGATAATACAATACATTACAACAATGTTGAATTAGTTAATAATATTCAATCCATTTCTTTTGATCCTCCTTCCTTAGACAAGGATGGTTATGGGATATTAGATAAAGAAATAGATACCAATAATGACGGAATCATGGATAGAGTGCTTGATGCCAATGAAGATGGATTACTAGATGAAAATCTCAAAATTACAATTGAAACTATTTCAAAAGGGGAGACATATAGAATTACAGGGGAAGTTTCTATTAGATATAAAGGAATAGTAAAAAAATATAATGAATGAAATAAAGGAAGTGATCAAATGGGACAAGCTTTATTGGGCATTGAGATTGGGAACAGCAATATTAAAGTCGTTCAAGGAATACGAAAGCGCAATGAGCTAGTTTTAACCAATTACGGCATCGAACCGACGCCAAAGGGTGCAGTACGTGACGGATTTATTATGGATATGGATGCCGTTTTTGATAGCTTACAAAATCTCATTAAAAGAAAACGTTTTACAGAAAAAAACGCTGCCATTATAGTTCAAGGAACTTCTATCATAACAAGGGACGTATTAATGCCTCCAATGAGTGAAAAAGAACTTCGAACGATCTTAGATTACCAAAAAGACGAGTATTTCCCGATAGATGTGTCTGATTATCAAACAGATTTTAAAATATTAAATGAAGTAGAAACGGAAGAAGGAAAGAAACTAAATGTATTATTGGTTGCAGCTCCCAATAATATTATTGAAAGCTCTCTGGAATTAATAAAAAGGCTAAATTTAAGACCTAAATTTATTGATATTACTTCCAATGCTATTTCAAAAATCTTTGCATCAAGATCCTATGGTTTCCATGATGAAAACTCATCGATTATGGTACTGGATATAGGTGGACAAACCACTACGGTTACCATACTCTCAGAAGGAAATATATTATTTAGCCGTTCTATTCTATATGGATTTGAACACCTTAATGAATTAATCAGAGATGAATTTGGAGAAAAGGATCTTAGTCAGGTTGAAATGTTCAAAAGAAAATATGCTGCCCTGTATGATCAAGACAAAAGTCTTGATGAAGATTTATACGGAGGCTACATAAGTTATCTTGTAAAACCTGCTGTTGAAAATAATATCATCCAGGAAATCCAACGTTTTTTGGAGTTTTACTATTCCAGAAGCAATGCAAAGAAGATAAAAACCGTTTACCTCGTTGGGGGAGGGGCATACTTAAAAAATATTACTCAATACGTAGAAAAAATGATTAATATTCCTACTATGCAAGCAGATGTCTTTGAAGACATAAAAGTAAAAGGCATGTCTGAATTTGATAATGACTTCCTTTATTTAGTAAATGCCCTTGGATTAATTAGCCGTATTTGAATGGGGGGATCGATTTGAAAGATATTAACTTGATGCCGAGAGAGTATGTCTTAAGGGAACAAAGAAGAAAACTTAATATTATTTTCTTGGCTTTAGGATGCAGCTTTTTGGGATTAATTGCTTTGGGAATTAGTTTACCTTATAAAATAATAAATGATAAAACCCAGGAACTAACAGCGCTCAATACACAGATTTCTGATGTAAAATATCAAGTGATCAGTGAGGTTAATGAGCAGCTGGCTAAGAAGAATGAAGACCTAAAGTTAATACAGGAATTGGTAAAAGAGATGGAGAAGGATTCTATCGTAAGCAGAAAGACCCTCGATTTATTAATCGGACTTCTTCCTCCAGAGATGTACATTCAAAATCTGAATGCAGACAATAACGAAAAAACTATAAAAATCGATGGAAATGCTGGAGAAGCTGAAAATGTATCTGAGTATGTGGTTCAACTTTCTAATTTACCTTTTGTAGAAAAAGTAGATATGAAAACGACTAGAGAAGAAATAGAAATAAAGGATGAAAACTCATTTTATAAAGATCTGGATGGCCTTAAAGTTGTTAAATACGAATTAACACTGCAAATGAAGCAAGAGGAAGGAGAATCGATAGAAGATGAAACTCAAAGCGAGTAAATCAGAATTAATCATTCTAGTGGCAATACTGATCATTGGCAGTGGAATTCTATATTATAAATATATTTTGGGGCCACAATTAGAGCAGATCAAGCAGCTTAATGCAGATATCGAAGATGCAAAATATAGAATTGAGCTTAAAGAAATAGAGTTAAGCAAGGTCGATTCTTTAAAAGAAGAAGTCGCTCGTCTTGATACAAGTATCAATGCGTCTAAAATGAAAATAATTCCCTATCATGAAACAGCAAAAAAACTCATTTTACTAGAGGATTTTATTAAATTAAGCAATTTAACCTTAGAAAAGATTGAATTAAAAGAACCGGTTGAAAAAATCTTGGGAGAAGAGAAGGATGATGCCAACTCAGAAAATGCTTCCGATAAAGATGTTGAAAAGTATGGGGAGATATCTATTCATTTGGAGCTTTTCGGCAGCTATGAAGATTTAAGGACTTTTATAGAGCAGATAAAGGCCTCCGTAAAACCTTTTGTGATCAATACGATTGAAATTTCCCCCAGAGAAAAGAAGGAAGGCGCTCAGCAGCGGGAAGACGAAGTTCAAGCTACAATAGAATTATTTGCTTATACTTTATTAAATCCTTTAGACAAGACCGAAAACCGTAACTATAATTTTATGGAATATGAGTATGAGTACAAGAACCCTTTTAAACCCATTGAAAACATCGAAGATAAGGTTGATAATAAACTCTCGGAAGTTATAGATGAAAAATTATCTAAGTTAGACATATCGGATTTTTTAAAGGAAGAGAGTAATGTATTGCCGCCAAAGATCAGCGATTTTACCATTGCAATTAAAGATGTCTATGCTTCGGGAGATAATTTTTATATTGTTGGGCCAGGAAATAAGGGGGATTATACAACGATTCAAACAAGAACCATTGATCCTGTAAACTTTTATTTAACCCTAAGCCCTACAGGCTATGAATATTCTATTGAAGCCGAGGATCAATCGATACAATCCCTTCAAAAAGAAATACCTTTAGAAAAATGTAGAGTTATTGTAGATTCTACGGTTATGGCAATTCGAAACAATCAAAAGTTAAACACAGGTATTTATATCAAGAATAATACAGGGTATCTTGTTGATGTGGTTCTAAAAGGCAATTATCTAGACAAAGTACATATCTATACCAGCATCGGAGTTGAAGTAAAACCGGGAGAGACTAAAGAAAACATTCAGGTAAGAACAACCAAATAATTGATATTATTTTTAAGGAGTCAGCTTTATGGATAGAGTCCGTAAATTCTTAAGGGACGAAAATGAATCTGGATTTTCATATATTGAAGTGCTTATTGGGATGGCTATTTTTGCTATTTCTGTTGCGCCGATTCTTTCTATGATTTTTAATGCCTCCAAAAATTCCATATCCGGCAGACGTACTTATGAGGCCACCATAATGGCGCAGAATTTATCGGAGCAGATAAAAAATGAGATTGAAGAAAGATTGGTAAATGGTGATTCTTTGGGAGAAGGAACAGATCCTCAATCCCTCGCTAAATTTTTAGACTCCACAGATGGGGACTATAGCAAATTTAATGAGACTTTTAACGGTGAAGAATATAACTATGATATTTATATTAAGAAAACTGATGGAAGCGATGAGTACAGCTTGATTGAGAATTATGACTATATCTTTGTACATATTAATGGAGGAGAAAATCCCCCTGCGAAACCATCTTCAGATCCTGTTGCTATTACGGAATTAAAGATTTCTTCCAATCCTGATCTTTTTAATCCTCGTACTGAGACCCCAATGACTTCTAAAGAGTCTTTTAGCCATGATGGAATAAATTGGAGTATTTCGATGAAGTACCCAAATGAAAAAATCCAAGTGGATTTGGTGGATAAAAGTACTGATTCTCCAAGTAATAAAATAGTAGTGGATTATGAAACTTCTCCACCTGCAGAATTAGGTTCTGAAGATCGAGTTGAGTTCTATTTGGATGCTTCTGAAATCGATGTTTCGAAAATTGATCCGGATACCTTTAAGTTTAATATTACTCTTGAAAACAATACAAAAGCTGATGTTCTTTTTACTATTTATCGAAGTAATAAAGAAGATGTAGAAGTTTTAGACAAAATCATTGAAGTATTTCCTATCCAGAATGACTCAAAAGGGAATATTTTTATAGAAAGAAAGACAGAAATGATTCCACGAGAAAATTACATTATTCGAATTGTTGTCAGGGATAGAAAAAATAATTCTAAAATATTAAAAGATATGGTAGACATCTATTCCCACGATTATCGTACTGCCGCCTATTAAAGGGGGATTTAACCTTGATGAAAAATAGAATTAAGGAATTTTACATAAATGAAAATGGAAATGCGCTTATACTTGTTGTGCTGCTTGTAATGTGCATGATGTTGATCGCCGGGGGAGTTATGGCGGTAGCTTTTTCTCATGTGGAAATTAGCCAAGCCTATAAACGAACTTCTAATCTCTACTATGCTGCTCAATCCGGGGCAGAAAAGATGGTGGATCAATTAAATAAAATACTCATAGAAGAAATGCCAAAGCTAACAGAAAAAGCAGCCAATCAAGCCAAAAATAAAGTTGCACTACCAAAACCTGAAGATCCTGGTGAAACAGTGCAAAACCCGGATTATGATAAGCTAAAATATTTTCTTGATGAAGAAAATTCTTCCGCCTATGAGGGAGAATTTTTATTAGACAATCTATACCAAAAGCTTTTACAAGAAAAAGCAATAGAAACAATAGTAGGAGACACTTCTCCCATTGATGAAACTACTGTTTTGATGGAATTTAAATATGAATTAAAGAATGAAAGAAATAAATCCCTTGTGGAAGTACAGCTGAGGCCGAAGATGACCTCGGGAAAAGTGACGGGCTTTACGGTAACATCTAAAGCAACTCTAAAAAATGAATCGGACGCACTCTCCGACATAACATTAGAAGGGGATATAATAATTTCTGATTTAATAGGCCATAAAGAACTCTTATTAGAGGAGTATCGATGGAAAGACGAGAACCTCATGCCCAATACATTTAGAAGTCCTATACTTACCTTTGGGGATTTAATTGTAACTGATGGTGCTGTAGTTGAAATTGATGGAGATGTAAGGGCAAAAGGGTATATACCCACTAGAAATGACGGTGAAGCATATCCGGAGTTGGAGGAATATGGAGGCATCTATGTATCCCATGGAGGTAAGCTAACGATAAATGGGAATGCTACTACTTTAGCTAACGTACATACAATGAATAAATATGGCACTTCTAGCGCCAGAACTGAAATAACAGTTAAAGGAGATGTAATTGCCAATTCCGTTGCTATTGAAGATGATTATCCTTATCATGGTTATTCAGAGGCTGATTCAAGACCCATTGGGGAGAAGGTTAAAAATCAGTATATTACAATCAATGGAGATGTCTATGTTGATAATGATATAGCGATTGACCGTTATGTCGAAGGAACACCTGGTTTAGGAGAAGAGTTTGAAACACTTATTAAAATAGATGGAAGTGTATACGGTATTATGAACAAAGATCCTTCAGGAAAGGATCCTAATAAGTCCAGTGGGATTTATGCTATCGGTAAAAAATCAAGAATTGAAATTGGGCAGCATGCATTTGTACATGGAAATGCATTTATTAGTTTTGATGGAGGAAAAAATTTTAGCCATCTATATGAAAGTATTGGAGAACCATACGAAGATGTGGGCTATTTGGATGACTATATCTCAGGGGTTGCTTTGGGTGACGAAAGTTATATTACGATGAAAAAAGATTATATTCTTAAAGACAAAATTAAATTATCTTTAGATGGACATTATTTTTATGCCCCTAGGATGATTAGTGCAAATGGCAGCTTTTTCAAAATAAATTCTTCTGGTTTAATTCAGAATGAGAATGGCAATATTACCATATCACATAATTTATTCGTATCAGAAGAACAACTTAAAGATTTATTTAATGAAGGCGGAATTAATACGGGCGATCTTTTAATCATAAGCCCTATAGCAAAAGACGGATCTACTAAAAAATGGAACGAGCCAATTGATAAAGGAAATAATTCTCCTAAAATTGTTGACATTATTTCCGATGCCTTTAGTTATTTAAAAAGTGAAGGGAATCCTTTTAATAGAAAATATTTTTCAGACGACGGAACTGACTATAATAATATGTACTATTATCGTGGTATACAGGGTTACATGTTTCTTATAAGAGATATATTTTACAAGCAAATTAATACTTCTATGTACTCACAAATTAGTACTTCTACAGAAAAGCCTACAGAAATGAGTTTTGTAGGAGATATTATAAATTCAAACGTAGAGTTAGAAGATAACATTTGGACTAAGGATACTCCTGTATATATATTTGATAGTGGTTCATCAGAGAATAATATTGATATTAATATAAGCTCCTTTTATGATGGCGATAACCCTGTAGAAACCATTATCATTGACAAAGGAGAAGGAACTATTTCCTTAAGTGCTTCTGATTCAAGTCAAAGAGAATTTCACGGCCTTATTGTTTCAAATGGCAGAGTTAAATTTGATAGTTCACCTTATTCCGTACAAGAATTCGAAGGCATTATTATTGCTCAAGGAAAAAATAATGGAAATACCAATATAACCACAGCGCAAATAGTGTCTGGAGAATATGCTGGGGTTTTATTTAAACACACGGGTTCTTTAACCATTACTTACGATGAAAATATTCTCTTTAAAGTAAAATGCAAAAACCGTGCGATTAAAAGAGCAATTTTAGATTATCTTGGTCTTACAAATTATGTAGATAATACTGGCAACAAAGCTAATGAGGTTGGACCAATCTTGGAAACTCCCAGTATTGCTATAGAGAATATTCAAAAGGTAGATTTTAATTCTAATTCGGTACTTGATATTAAGAATACAGAAGCATATAAAGGCATTCGATTTGAAATGAGAACCTTAAGACAGATTGATTAATGAATGGAGTGATGGCATTGATACAAAAGCAATTAAAGCTATGGATCAGTATGATGCTTATGATAGTAATTCTAACAGGGTGTAGTGTTTTGGGCACTTCCTCCAGTGAAGTATCCAATTTAATTGACACTGAAAGCACCCTGGAAGAAAGTAAAGAGCAAAATAATTTCAATAATAACGAAGAAGAATTTGATGTGTTGAAAGATGAGTTGATAAGATTTTTTAGGCAATTCTTTGCTGCCTCTGAGAAAGAAATACTTGCACTCAATGCCTACCCTATAGAATTAAATGAGGGCTATTGGAATGAATATGCTGAATTTAAATCCCATGCCCATACACTTTTAAGGGGGTATATGACTTCAGAGTTAGAAGAAAAATTCAACAAGCAGTTTTTGACGACCAATATTCATTTCCCTCGTTTCGTAGAAATCAATGGAAATGTCATAATTAACTATCTGGATGTTGAAGATGTACATTATGAAGTCGTTGAAGATGAAGAACCAAAGTATACTCTTCTAACAGATGTTTTTGTAAAAGCGGAAGTAATCTCTAAGGATCAGTTTGACCAGTTCTATAGTTTTAGTGATGAAAAAAACTATTATTACAAAATCAATGCAGATGCTGAAATTAAAGATTCTGACAAGGATGAAATAAAAGTTAAATGTGCATACATTTTAGAATTAGAGAATAAAGACTTGAAAATTTCTTTAAACAGTCTAAAAGAAAACGGAGAAATATCCATTTTTGAAAAAAATAGAAGAAAGATCATGAATAATGATTTTCTTCAAAGAGTACCTTATCTAGAAAAACCTGAGATTTCAGATGAAGGATTGATTAAATTCTTTTTTAATCAATTTATGAATCAGGATAAAGATTCGTATCAATACTATCAATATGCGTATGATACAAGTTTTGAGATATTTGAGCAGATGTTATCAGAATTGGATATAAAAGATTATGTCATGTTGAAAAAGGAAAAGTATAAAGATCAATTTCCTAAAACCATTATACCGGCCAAAGATGATATTACCACTGTAAGTGTGAATAAAGAAGACATAAAAATCAATGTTCATATTGATACATCTAAAAAAATCAGAAAATATATTGTTGAGATTCCTACAAAGGTACGATTGTCTGATTATACGGATTCCGATATAATTTATAGATATCTTGCAGTTGTAGAGGATGATGTAGAACAAGGGGCTAAGATTAAAAGTATCCAATATCTTTTTATGGAACCCAATGTACCTTTAGAAGAACCTGAAGCCAATGAAGAAACTGAAGTTAATGAAAATCAAGAAGAAATAACCGAAGATTCTTCCCTAGAAAGCTAAAACATACTAAGTAGAGGTGCATAATGATAAGACAACTATTTCCTACAGATTATATATCTTCTATTTTTGACTTAAATATAAGTGAATTAAAAAGAAATAACATTAAAGGATTAATTTTTGACATTGATAATACCCTGGTGCCTTTCGATGTTGCCCATCCCAATGAAAAAATAATTAATTTTTTTGAAGAATTAAAAAGTCATGGGTTTAAAATTTGTCTGGTATCCAATAATACAGAGGAAAGGGTAATCAAATTCAACGAAAGATTAAAGGTTTTTGCCATTCATAAGGCTTCAAAACCTAGAAGCAGAAGCTTTAAAAAAGCTATGGCATTAATGCAGACAGATCAAAATAATACCATCGTTATTGGAGATCAAATTTTTACTGATGTATGGGGTGGAAATAAAGCGGGCATTAAAACAATTTTGGTTGTTCCAGTGAGCGAAAGAGATGAATGGATTACCAAGATTAAAAGAGGCTTAGAAAGAACAGTCATTAGAATTTACGAACGTCAAAGGAAGAAATTAAAATGAAGCATGTTGACATTGTAAATGGAAGTACGAAAGTATATGGTCTAATTGGTCACCCTATAAAACACACTTTGTCTCCAATCATTCACAATACCTTAGCAAGTATGGTCAAGAAGAATATGATTTATGTACCTTTTGATGTTCCTTCTCAAGGGTTAAAAGAAGCTCTAATAGGTGCATATCAGTTAAATATTCAGGGATTGAATGTTACAGTCCCTTATAAAGAAGAAGTAATTCCCTTTCTTTCAAAGCTGGAAGGATACGCCAACCAAATTGGGGCAGTTAATACACTAAAGAGATCTGAGGAAGGATATATTGGTTATAATACCGATGCGGAAGGGCTTCTGCAATCTTTAATACAAAATGAAATTAGTATCAACGGCCAAAATATTATGATTATAGGCGCTGGGGGTGCTGCCAGAGCTACAGCCATGGTTACGGCATCTCAAAATCCAAGGCAAATTCTGATTGTTAATCGAACGAAAGAAAGGGCAGAAGAATTGGCAAAAGCTGTTTCTTTCCATTATAATGTTCCCGTTCAATCTGGTTCTCTTGATTCGTTTGATCAGGATTTTCTTGTTGATCTGTGTATTCAGACGACTTCTGTTGGCCTTCACCCCAGGGAAGACCAGTCTCCAATAACAGATGAGGCATTTTTTAGTGGAGTACAAGCTGCGGTGGATTTGATTTATAACCCTTCTGAAACATTGTTTCTAAAAATGGCGAAGAATGCAGGTTGTAAAACGGTCAATGGTTTTGGCATGCTTTTTTACCAGGCAATAAGAGCATTCGAAATCTGGAATGAGATAACAGTTCCCCAAATGTACATAGATCAATTATTTGGCGTACTAAAAAATGAATTAAACCTTTAGACTGCCTGCTTTCTTTAAGAAAGAAGGAGTATATGAAAAAGGAAGACGGGTTTTCATTAATCGAATTGGTCATTGTGGTAAGTATTATTTCTTGTTTGACTTGTATTGTCATACCTTCTTTTCATATGTTTGAAAGAGCGGCACTTAAGCAAGCTGCCCTAGAACTAAAGATGAACATACAATATACACAAAAAAGAGCCATTCAGGACAACAAAAAATATTGGCTGAGATTTTATGATGCTCAGAATGTTTATATTATGTCTTCTAATGCCTTTGGTCCTCATTTAAAGAAAGTACAGTTAAGTCCTGAGATCAAAATGGAGGAAATCGTTTTTGCTACTCCTAAGGAAATTAAATTTACAGCAAAAGGAACAACCGGCTCAGGGGGACATATTTATCTTAAATCTAAGAATTTTAAAGTTAAGATCACTGTGAGGCCTGGAACAGGCAGAGTTAGAATATATGATATTTTTAAAGGATAGTTGTGAAAAATTTTAGTATTGGAAAGTTTTAAGAAATTCATATATAAATAATGAAAAAATTTTTGGGAAAAATATGAGGAGGGATTATAGTGTTAGAAATTAGAAACTATATGGAGGATTTGGTTTTTGCACAATTAGATGGAGTAGTAAGAGATGTAAAAGTATGCGACTGCGAAAAATGTAAAATGGATGTTGCTGCTATTGCCTTAAATTCTTTACAGCCCCATTATATTGTTACAGCAAAAGGACGTCTTTATACCAAACTTAATACACTTCAACAACAATTTGATGTGGATGTACTTTCAGCGATCATAAAAGCAGCAATTCTTGTAAAAAGGAATCCGCAGCATGAACAAGATGAATAAATCGAATATTGTATTAATAGGATTTATGGGAAGCGGTAAATCAACCATAGGAAAAGCCCTTGCCCAAAGACTTAACTATTCTTTTATTGATTCTGATGTGTTAATAGAAGACAGAATCAAAATGCCTATATCAGACTATTTTAAACATTATGGAGAAGAAAAGTTTAGGATCTTAGAAGAGGAAATCATATCCCAAATCGCTTTAACTTCAGAAGCGGTCATTGCCACAGGGGGAGGAGTCGTTAAAAATCCTAATAATATTTCTAATCTAAAAAATAATGGTACCATTTTTTATCTCAAAGGCTCACCAGAGCATATTTTTGAGAATGTAAAATATGATACCACTAGACCATTATTAAATACCGGAAATAAACTAGAGACGATAAAAAGTCTATTAAAAGAAAGAAGCCCTCTTTATGAAAGTGCTTCGGATATGATCATTGATATCGATCATAAATCTATAGAAGAGATAGTCGTCTCTATTTTAGATTGCATGAGGGGAAAAGTAATATGAAAAAAATACTTGTAATTCATGGACCTAATCTAAATTTCTTAGGTATTCGTGAAAAAGGTGTATATGGAGAAATGTCCTTCAACGACTTGAACGAGTACTTGTTAAAGACTGGTGAAGAGATGGGTTTAAGTTTAGAAATATTTCAATCGAATTCAGAAGGCGCTTTGATTGATAGATTGCAGCAAGCTTACTTCGATGGAGTAGACGGCATTATTATCAATCCAGGTGCATATACTCACTATAGTTATGCCCTTCGGGATGCCATTTCATCGACCAATATCCCGACTGTAGAAGTCCATCTATCCAATATCCATAAACGAGAAGAATTTCGCCATACCTCAGTTACCGCTCCTGTATGCATAGGCCAAATTGCAGGATTTGGCGCTTATAGTTATATTTTAGGGATGCATGCATTAAATATGAAATTAAATGAAAAATGACAGCTAAGGAGAGTCCATATGAGTGAAAGGCTTAAAAAACTAAGAGATAAAATCAACGCCCTTAATTTGGATGGAATCTTGATTCAAAATCCAATCAATAGGAAATATATAAGCGGATTTAGTGGATCGGCAGGAATCTTATTTATTTCTAATCATTCTTCCATTTTATTCACTGATTTTCGTTATATAGAGCAAGCAAAAAAACAGGCCCCGGATTTCCAAATTGTAAACCACACAACCAGAGGTCTTTATAAAGAAATTAATGAATTAATACAAAAAGAAGGCATTAAAACTCTGGGCTTTGAAAGTGAAACCGTTACTTATAACGAGTATAAAGAATATGAGAAAAATTTATCTGTTTCAATGGTTCCGACTCAAAAGGTCGTTGAAAAGCTAAGAGTGATCAAAGATGAAAATGAGATTGCTTTCATTCGAGAGGCTGCTAGGATTGCAGATCAAGCCTTTCATCATACCCTGCCTTTTTTGAAAGAAGCAACCATCGAAAGAGATATTGCCTTGGAATTGGAATATTTCATGAAAAAAAACGGTGCCTCTGATTTATCTTTTAGTACTATAGTAGCATCGGGTGCTTTTTCTGCCCTGCCCCATGCAGTTCCAACGGAAAAAAAGCTGGAAAAAGGCGACTTTGTAGTTATGGATTTTGGATGTATCTATAAAGGATACTGCTCCGATATGACTAGAACTGTAGTGATTGGGAAAGCTAGTAATAGGCACCGAGAAATTTATCAGACGGTCCTAACAGCTCAAAAAATGGCATTAGAAGCCATAAGACCTTTGGTAAAAGGAAAAGAAATTGATAAAATTGCAAGGGATTATATAACAGATAAGGGATACGGAGAGTATTTCGGACACGGTTTAGGCCATTCCGTAGGCATGGAAGTCCATGAGAATCCGAGATTTTCTATGACTGAAGAAGAAATCATCGAACCGGGTACAGTGATTACTGTAGAGCCTGGAATTTATATTCCTGACTTTGGAGGAGTACGAATTGAGGATTTAGTAGTCGTAAAAGAGCAGGGCATAGAAAATCTAACAACTTCTCCAAAAGAGCTGATTGAAGTATAAAGAAAAAAATAATTGAAAAAAATCGAATTTTAGTTTAAACTATACAAGATATATTTTACAAGTTGTTTTTTAGTAACAGATTAAGGAGGAAAATTATGATTTCAGCAGGAGACTTCAGAAACGGTGTAACGATTGAATATGAAGGTGACATTTATGTGATCGTTGAATTCCAACATGTAAAACCTGGAAAAGGCGCGGCATTTGTAAGAACTAAATTAAAGAATTTAAAATCCGGGGGAGTAGTGGAAAAAACTTTCCGTCCTACAGAAAAAGTACCTAAGGCTCATATTGAAAGAAAAGATATGCAGTATTTATACAATGATGGAGAATTATATCATTTTATGGATGTTGAAACCTATGATCAAATTGCATTAAATGAAGATCAATTAGGCGATTCCTTAAAGTTTGTAAAAGAAAATGATATGGTTAAGATTCTATCCCATAAAGGAATAGTATTCGGTATAGAACCACCATTATTTGTTGAATTAGAAATAACCAGTACTGAGCCTGGATTTAAAGGAGATACTGCTACAGGGGCAACTAAACCTGCTATAGTAGAAACAGGAGCTACTGTATATGTTCCTTTATTCGTAGAAATCGGAGACAAAATTAAAATAGATACTCGTACCGGTGAATATCTCTCTAGAGTTTAGTAAATGCTATAGTGGAGAGATTATAGTAAGGAGGCTTCGCCATGAAATCATTAAATGAAAAAGTTGCATACTTAAAGGGTCTTGCGGACGGAATGGAATTGGACACTTCTGTAAAGCAAAATCGTTTATTGATGGTGATGATTGATATTTTAGAGGATATGGCATATTCTATAGAAGATATTCAAGATCTTACCGACGAACTTTACGAAGACTGTCAGATAGACTGTTCTGAGGACTGCCAGTATCAATGCCCCAATTGCGGAGAGTTAATAGATATTGAAGAAAAAATGATAGAAAACGGAGAACAGCTTATTTGTCCGGAATGCAATGAACCTATAAAAGTTGCAATTGATTTTGACGAAGATCCTGAAGAATAAGAACGACCAAAAGTCTATGGTGAAAACCATGGACTTTTTTTGTTGTCATATTCGTGGACATCCCTTCATAAAATTAAATAAAGATTAAACAAAGGAGGAATCCGATGAACACGAAGGAAATCATTTTATCTTCATTAGGCATCCGATTAAAAGATTTGTTCATTAAAATACCTGAACATGAATTTAAAAGGATTCAAGAAATAAGACTTAGAGTCAATAAGCCTATTATGATTGTGAAAGATGGGGAATTTTTATTTATTACACCCAACGGGTATTTAAGTAAAAATATTGAACAAGCCTTTAGAACAGATATAAGGGATTTGTCCGATACCCTTCAAATGATGAGCGATTATTCCATCTATGCATTTGAAGAAGAAATGCGAAATGGCTATATTACTCTTCCGGGAGGACATAGGGTAGGGATAGTTGGAAAAATTATCATGGAAAACGGTCATATAAAGACGATGAGATATATTGGAGGAATGAATATTCGAATTTCCCATCAGGTTATTGGATGTGCAAGTAAAATTCTTCCTTACCTGCTTAATGAAAGAAGTGTCTTTCACACATTAATCATTTCACCTCCCAGGTGCGGAAAAACAACACTTCTTCGAGATCTCATAAGGCAGATCAGTAATGGGATAACCCCTATGTTTAAAGGAGTTACTGTGGGAGTAGTGGACGAACGTTCTGAAATTGCAGGCTGCTATCAAGGGATTCCACAAAATGATATAGGCATACGAACCGATGTACTGGATTGTTGTCCAAAGGTTGAAGGCATGCGAATGCTTCTTCGTTCAATGTCACCAGATGTAATTGCTGTGGACGAGATTGGAAAAGCAGAAGATATTCATGCCATAGAAGATGCGATGAATGCAGGAGTAAAACTAATTTGTACAGTGCATGGAAGCTCTTTGTTAGATATTCAAAGAAAACCCGTCTTGAAAGAATTAATAGAAAAAAAGATATTTGAACGTATGGTGATTTTAAGTTATAGAAATGGCCCGGGAACGATAGACAATATTATTGATGGAGTTTCATTAAAGCCATTAATGAGGAGTTGACATGATTATGTTTATAAAATTAATTGGGGCGATATGTACTGTCATCGGAACTACTTTCATTGGGCTGCTGCTGGACAAATTAGATGTATATAGAATGAATGATTTAAAAACCCTGCAAAAAGCGTTTGTTTTTTTAAAGGGAGAAATAGATTATATGATTACTCCTCTTCCCCTGGCAATGGAGCAGGTGGGAAGCAGAATTGGTTCCAATATAGGAAATATTTTTACATATGCAGGGGAGTTAATGGGCAAGAAAACTGGATACAATGCATCGGAGTTATGGGAAAATGCTGTGGAACGCTATATTGATGATACATACCTATCCAAAGTAGATAAAAGCATATTATTATCCTTTGGCAATGCTTTAGGCTATTTGGATAAAGAAATGCAGAAGAACAATATTAACTTGTGTATTTTATATTTGGAAGATGAGATGAAAAAACTTGATTTGCATCATCAGAAAAACGGAAGGTTATATAGAAGCCTAGGAATATTAAGTGGATTATTAATTGTGATACTGCTTTATTAAAGAAAATAGGAGGGAATTTATGGATATTACAATCGTGTTTAAAATTGCTGCAGTCGGAATTTTAGTTTCGGTGCTCAATCAAGTCCTGGTAAGATCCGGAAGAGAAGAACAAGCAATGCTTACAACTTTGGCAGGCCTCATTGTTGTCCTTTTTTGGATCATACAATATATTAGCGATTTGTTTCAAACCGTTCAAACATTGTTTCAGCTTTAGGAGATGTAGATATGGAAATAGGTCAAATTGTGGTCATTGGGCTCATTTCAGTGATTTTAGGACTCATTCTGAACAAGCAAAATCCTGAATGGAGTATGTATATAAGAATTGCAGCAGGAATAATTATATTCGTCGTGATTCTTGAAAGATTAGGAGTCGTATTAGATGTTGTAAAAAGAATGAGTGAAAAGATTGATATTGACATTATATACATTGAAATTGTTTTTAAAGTCCTTGGAATTGCATATATATCCGAATTTGGTGCGCAGCTTTGTAAAGACGCTGGAGAATCCTCCATTGCGTCTAAGATTGAATTTGCAGGAAAAGTCCTTATTATAACTGTATCAGCACCGGTGATGCTTGCTTTAATGGATATAATAACAAGAATTATTCCTTAGGGGTTGTGTCTATGAAAATATTACAAAGGATTATTATAATCTTATTATTTTGGTTAATGATACCCCAACTTATTTACGCAAAACCAGTTGAAGAAATCTGGACGAAGCAATTGGATACTGTTGATTTTTCATCCATTGAGCGTGTTGTTAATCGAATCAAGAATCAAACGGACAATTCATATCTCGATGGATTTAATTTTAAAGAGATTGTAGAAAAAATCATTAGAGGAGAGACAAATTTTTCAATATTTAGTATAATAGAGGAGATAATTGAGCTTTTTTTTCGTGAGATCAGGGGATATATGAGTCTGATCGGAAAGCTCCTTATTATCTCTGTACTATGTGCTTTATTAAGTAATATAACAGAATCTTTTCAGAACAAATCCACTTCTCAAATAGGGTTTTATGTTTGTTATATCGTTTTAATTATTCTTCTTTTGCAGTCATTTCAAATTGCAATGCAAGTTGCGCAATCTGCTATTGAAAATATGGTTTTAATTATGCAGTCCGTACTGCCCTTACTGCTTACTTTAATGATGACATCGGGAGCTGTATCCTCTGGAACCATTTTTGAGCCTATTATTCTATTTTCTATCCAAACCATTGCAATGTTCGTAAAAAGTATTATCCTTCCTATTATTTTCTTAATGGCTGTATTAGGCGTTGTGAATTCACTTTCAGGGAAAGAAGTCTTAAAAAAGATGATGGAGCTTTTTGAGCAAATCACAGATTGGATTCTTAAAGGGATAGCCGCATTGTTTGTCGGTATAATGGGCCTACACGGTCTTACTTCACCAGCTTTAGATGGAATCATCAATAATGTTGCCAAATCTGCGGTAAGTACATTTGTACCCGTTGTCGGAGAAGCTTTGAGCGGCGCTGTAGATGTCGTAATGAATTGTTCACTTCTTATAAAAAACGCTATCGGGGTAGGCGCTATAATCCTGTTATGTATTTACTGCATCATACCAGTGATAAAAATACTTGTTTTTCTATTCATTTATAAAATCGTAGCTGCTCTGATAGAGCCCATATCGGATAAAAGAATTGTTAATTGTATTTCTGATATGGGAGAAGCCTGTAAAAGGTTATTTACATGCGTTATAACCGTTAATATTTTATTTATTATTACAATAGCCATATTAGTCGGCGTAGGGAGTATGGTTGCGATGATGAGGTAGGTGGTTGGATGATAGCATTGTTTGGAGAATGGATAAGGAACATAGCACTTTTTGTTATCTTTTCAGCTCTTATAGAGATGTTAATGCCCGAAAGCCATTTTAGAAAATATATTCATATGATCCTGGGATTTGTTTTAATGCTTATACTCATTAGACCAATTACCTCTATTTTTTTTGACAATAAGGATACATTTAAAAACTTTATAGAGATCAATCAACTAGAAATGGAACGTCAAAGTATTGTAAGGCAAAGCAGCGTTCTTGAACTGAAGCAGGAGGAGCTTATTTTAGATACATATAAATCAAATCTTGGGGAACAAATAAAAAAATTGATTGAAAACAATACCAATGTCAGTGTAAGCCATGTTGAAACCTATGTGAATGAAGATAAGACTAATAAAGACTATGGAGTTATTCAAGGGGTAAATTTAACGATTATTAAAAATAAAGAACCTGATTCAAAAATTACTGCAATTGTACCCATAAAACCGGTAGAAATTAATACTGCCCATAGTAAAAAACAAAATAAAGTAGAAGGTCATGAAGAAGATGAACTGGAAAAAAATATAAAAAAATTATTAATTAACTTCTATAATTTGTCCGGTGATAATATAAATATTACTGTACAAAAGAAATAGCAGAGGTGAAAACATATGGAAAAATTTAGAGAGTGGCTAAAATCCTTACATAAAGAGAATAAAAAAATGATCTCCAATATCCTATTTGTAATAGGGATGGGAATCTTATTTATTGTTTTAGGGAATACGGTCTTTACGGATATTCCAAAATCCTTATCAATTATGCAGAACAAATCCAGTAATACGAGCAGGATCATTAATGAGGAGAGTATATCCATTGAAAGCAGCAAATCCTATGAAGAAATCATGGAAGAAAGGGTAGAAAAAATTTTTTCTAAGATGGAAGGAGTAGGTAAAGTTCAAGTAATGATCACTATTGCATATGGGAAAGAAGTACATATTGCAGAAGATGTTAATTCTTCTTATTCCACAACCAATGAAGAAGATCATCAAGGAGGTCGAAGGGAAATAAAAAGTGAAGATATACAAAACAAAATTGTGATGCAAAATACAGGGTCAGGAAGCGCCCAGCCTATTGTATTAAAGGAAAAAGAACCAGAAATACAAGGGATTTTAATTTTAGCTGAGGGGGGTGACGATCCGAGGATCAAGCAGCAATTAACTGCTGCTTCTGAAACCTTATTGGGTGTTCCTGCACATAAAGTACAGGTATTTAAAATGAATAATAAATAAGGGGGACTAAATATGTTTGTATTTAAAAGAAATCAAATTATTGTGACAGCTTTAGTGGCTATGATTGCAATTGCAGGGTATCTCAACTACACAGACAGCAGCCGCATGAAGGATGCAGAAATTGTTTATGATGAGGAAATAGATGTATCATCAACCATTCCCGATGATGCTATGATTTTGGAAACAATGGAAACAACAGAAGATTCTTCTGAAGGTATTATTGGAGAAGCTCTAACAAATGATCCTGAATTATTAGCATTAGAAGATCCCGAAGAAGCAAGTCTTGAAGTGGCTGATGGAGAAGAAGTGGCAGATAGCGAGGATCCGGGAGCTGCAGTATTTGTAAATAGCAGTACTGACACACCTTATTTTGCACAGGCTAAATTGGATAGAGAGCAAGCAAGAGCTCAAGAAAAAGAAATCTTAACGCAATTATTAAACAATAAAGATTTAGAAAAAGATAAAAAATCCAAAGCAGCAGAAGAAATGTTAAACCTTCAAAAACGTATAGAAAAAGAATCAGCTACAGAAGCTATGATAGAAGCAAAAGGATTTAAAGAAGTATATGTAAGAATTAATGACAATGGTGTGGATGTAGTAGTTAATAAAGAAAAATTAACAGAACAGGAACTTGCTCAAATTGAAAAAATCGTTCGTAGTGCCACAGGATTTGAAGTGGATAAAATTCAAATTATTCCGCTAAAATAACAATAAAACTAATTTGCAAATGTAGATAAATCTGCTATAATGGATTTAAGAAAAATTCACCATTTGAATTTTAATCTACTTTTGCGTAGGAGGAATCGAAATGGACGAGAAAAGTACTTATTCGATGAATGATATAAATCAAGTTGGTCAAATTCAGATTGCAGATGAAGTTATTGCAATTATTGCTGGATTAGCTGCAACGGAAGTGGAAGGAATTGCCGGAATGTCAGGTAACTTTGCCGGAGGCATTGCAGAAGTTTTAGGAAAAAAGAACCTGTCAAAAGGCGTTAAGGTAGAAGTTGGAGAAAGTGAAGTATCCATTGACTTATCTCTTGTAATTAAATTTGGGTTTAAGATTCCTGAGGTTGCTGCAAATGTTCAGAAAAAAGTTAAGAATGCTGTTGAAACAATGACTGGACTTTCCGTCATAGAAATCAATCTTAATATTACAGGTGTTCATTTTGAAAAAAATAAATCTGGCAATCCAGATAAAGAAAAAGAATTTTTTGAATAGGAAATGGAAAAATTAACCCTTAAATATAGTTATATTTAAGGGTTAATTTAAGTGTAGAGAATTATATAAATAACTTCGAGGAGGAACAAAATGAGCCGCCGTAGAGTGAGAGAACATATTTTTACTTTATTGTTTCAAAAAGAGTTTGCTCAGCCTGACGAGGAGCAAGAAAGAATAGATCTATATTTTGAACAGCATTCCCATATAAAAGAAGAAGATAGAAATTATATTTTAGAAGAGCTTAAGGGCATTTCAGTTCATATGGAGAAGATTGATGAATTATTATCCCACTACACAAAGGGATGGAAAATTGAAAGAATGTCTAAGGTTGATTTAGCTATACTTAGGGTTGCTGTTTATGAAATGTATTATAGGGACGATATTCCCAAAAGTGTAGCCATCAATGAGGCCATTGAATTAGCAAAAAAATTCAGCAGTGATGAAGCCCCTGCTTTTATTAATGGGGTATTAGGAAAGATTTCTTCTTCAGTGGAAGCTGTTGCCTATGAAGAATAATAAAATTTTTTCCGTATCTGATATTAACAAGTATATTAAAGCATTAATAGATATGGACTATATCCTAAATAGTATTTGGGTACAAGGAGAAATCTCAAATTTTAGAAAGCATACTTCAGGACATTTATATTTTACACTAAAGGATCAAAATAGTGCGATTTCATGTATAATGTTCAGAAGCAGTGTTTATGCTCTTAACTTTGAGCCTAAAAATGGTATGCATGTAATGATTCAAGGAGCAGTTTCCGTATATGAGAAAAGCGGCCAATATCAAATTTATGTCAATAAAATGGAAAGAGCAGGCATAGGCGTTCTTTATGAAGCCTTTGAGAGACTTAAAAGAGATTTGGAAGCAGAAGGCTTGTTTCGTCAAGAAAATAAAAAGCCGATTCCTCCTTTCCCAAAATGCATTGGCATTGTTACATCTCCGACTGGTGCAGCTATTAAAGATATTATTCAAGTCTCTAAAAGAAGAAATCCAAATATTGAGTTAGCTCTTTATCCTGCTCTGGTACAAGGGGAAGACGCTCCAAAAAGCATAGCAGAAGCAATTCATGCGTTGAATGAATGGGGACAAGCTGACGTATTAATAGTCGGAAGAGGTGGAGGATCTATTGAAGACCTTTGGGCTTTTAATGAAGAAATGGTAGCAAGGGCTATTTATGCGTCTAAGATACCTGTCATTTCTGCAGTTGGGCATGAAACTGATTTTACAATTGCGGATTTTGTATCCGATCTTAGAGCCCCAACCCCGTCAGCGGCTGCAGAATTAGCTGTTCCATCAAGAAATGAATATATCTCAAAAGTTTCCAATATCTTAAGAACTCTGAATCAATTAATAGATAAACGAATTTCTTTTTATAACAACAGACTTGTTGGGATTCAAAATCGTGTAATATTTAAAAAGCCTTTAGAATTAGTTTATCGTAGGCAGCAAGAATTAGATTATTTAGAGAAAAATCTTCATAAACACATCAATGATCAATTAAGAAATTATAAAACTCATCTTATACATAAAATAAATACTCTGGAAACTTTGTCTCCGTTAAATACGTTAACTCGGGGATATTCGATTGTAATGGATGATCATGGACAAACGATTTCTTCTATTGATGATGTAAAGACAAACGATCATATCAATATTCGTATGAAGGATGGAGTCATTACGGCATGGGTTGAAGAGGCACGGAAGGAAGTGGAGAAAGACAATGCCTAGGAAAAAACGTTTAACTTTTGAAGAAAGTCTGGAGCGATTGGAAGAATTGGTTGATATATTAGAAAATGGAGATATTTCTTTGGAAGAATCTTTGAACTATTATAAAGAAGGAATCGAATTGTCTTCTTTTTGTTCTAAAGAACTGGAAGAAGCCGAAAAACAAGTGATCATGCTGCAAAAAAATGCCGAAGGTAAATTTATAGAAAAGCCCTTCTTTATAGAGGAGAATAATGATGAACTTTAAAAAGGAATTGGACAATAAAGTAGAGATTATTAATAAATATTTAGATGAATTTATACCTCAGCCTCACGGATATGCAGAAGTGATTTATGATGCCATGCGATACAGTTCCTTTTCAGGGGGAAAAAGACTTAGACCTGTATTAATGCTGTCTGCTTTCGAGGCTGTAGGAGGCGTAGGAGAAATTATTTATCCCTTTGCCTGTGCTTTAGAAATGATACATACCTATTCTTTAATTCATGATGATCTTCCAGCAATGGATAATGATGATTATAGAAGAGGGAAACTAACCAATCATAAAGTATATGGAGAAGGCTTGGCTGTATTGGCTGGAGATGCGCTGCTCAATTTGGCTTTTGAGACAATGATTCATGCGATAAAAAGCCAAAAGTCGTGGGAAGCCGTTGAGGCCATGGATGTGATCGCATCTTCCGCAGGAATCAAAGGCATGATTGGCGGACAAGTTGTTGATTTGATTTCTGAACATAAACCCGTAGATATCGATATCCTTCATTATATACACAAAAATAAAACCACTGCAATTATTCAAGCTGCTTTAAAAGTGGGGGCCATATTAGGAAAAGGAAGCAGCACAGAAATTAAAGCATTAGAAGAGTTTGGATATTGTTTGGGTATGGCATTTCAGGTTCAGGATGATATACTGGATGTGATCAGTACACAGGAGGAGTTAGGTAAGCCAATTAAAAGTGATGAAAAAAACGGGAAGGCAACCTTTGTATCTTTAAAGGGATTAGAGTATTCTAAAGAATATGTCAAACAACTTTCTCGAGATGCTGCACATCAATTAGAAATTTTTAAAGAGAAAGGGCAGTTTTTATCCTGGCTGTCTGAATATTTAATGTCTCGAACTTATTGAGGAGGATTTGCATTGCATACAGTTGGATCTATATTTAGCAACGAAATATTAAGAACATCTATTTTAGCATGGTTTATTGCCCAGGTGTCTAAAATGATTTTAGTACTCATTCAAAGTAGAAAAATGGACTTTTCAAGATTGGTAGGCTCAGGAGGAATGCCTAGTTCTCATTCTGCTTTTGTCATGTCCATGTGTGTAGCTGTAGGAGAACAAATGGGATATGATTCGCCTTTCTTTGGAGCATGTCTTGTGATTGGACTCATCGTTATGTATGATGCAGCAGGAGTTAGAAGAGCTGCTGGCAAACAGGCGGCTGTTTTAAATAAAATCATCGAAGAAATTGAACATGATGAATTGCATTTCGAAGAAAGACTCAAGGAACTTTTAGGTCATACCCCTATTGAAGTTCTGGTGGGAGCAGTTTTAGGCATAGTAATTGCATTGATTTGTGTATAGTAGTAGGGGCGAACGTTGTTCGCCCATTATTCTTACTTAATGATCATCCTATGCTTGAAATAACCTATAGTAAGAGGTTAAAATAATATGGGATAGAAATAATCTCTCTTGAAGAAAGAAGGGAACATGTTGAAGCAATTCATCGATAGTATTGATTCACCTGAAAAATTAAAAAAAATAAGCATAGATCAACTTAATATAGTCGCTAGAGAAATAAGACATTTTTTAATTAATACACTTTCTAGAACAGGGGGACATTTGGCTTCTAATCTTGGAGTGGTAGAATTAACTTTAGCACTTCATTATTGTTTTAACTCTCCCCAGGATAAGATCATTTGGGATGTTGGCCATCAAAGCTATGTGCATAAAATTATCACAGGCAGAAAAGATAAATTTTGCACATTAAAACAAATGGGAGGAATTAGCGGTTTCCCTAAAAGAAAAGAAAGTGTCCATGATATATTTGAGACGGGACACAGCTCTACTTCCATTTCTGCAGCATTAGGTATGGCTGCTGGAAGAGATTTAACTAAAGAAGATTATTCTGTCATTGCCGTTATCGGAGATGGTTCCTTAACGGGGGGCATGGCATTTGAAGCCTTAAATAATGCAGGAAGGTCTAATACCAATTTGATAGTTGTATTAAATGACAATCAAATGTCTATTTCTCCCAATGTTGGAGGCCTTTCTAAATATTTAAACAGTATTCGCACGGAGCCCGTATATCTTGAAGTTAAAGAAGATATCGATCAAATTTTAAAGAAAATTCCTGGCATAGGAAAAAGTGTTGCAAGAACAGTGAAAAAAACCAAAGAAAGTATACGATATTTACTGGTTCCCGGAACCTTATTCGAAGAATTAGGCTTTACTTACGTAGGCCCAATTAATGGTCATGATATTAAATCCCTTGTATCCGTACTTAAGAAGGTAAAAAGGATGAAAGGGCCAATTTTGCTTCACGTAAAAACCGTTAAAGGGAAGGGGTATCCTCATGCAGAAAAGCTTCCATGCCAATATCACGGGATTGGACCTTTTGATGTAAAAACAGGACAGGCACTCAGTGAATCAGGGGAAGCAACCTATTCAGATGTGTTTGGAAATACAATAGTGAATTTAGCCAATGAAAATAATAAAATCGTTGCGATTACTGCGGCGATGCCTGATGGAACCGGTCTAAATAATTTTCAGCAGAAATTTCCGGAAAGATTTTTTGATGTAGGCATTGCAGAACAGCATGCAGTGACTTTTGCTGCTGGACTAGCTTCCAGTGGATTTCATCCTGTTTTTGCTGTTTACTCTTCATTTCTTCAAAGAGCCTATGATCAGATTATTCATGATGTATGTATTCAAAATCTGCCTATGGTCTTTGCAATTGACAGAGCAGGGATTGTAGGGCAAGATGGGGAAACCCATCAAGGAATATTTGATTTGTCCTTTTTATCCCATATGCCTAATATGACGATTATGGCACCCTGCGATCAATTGGAATTAGAAGAAATGTTGAAATTCGCCTTTACGATGAAAGGACCTGTGGCAATTCGCTACCCGAAAGGAAAAGTCTTTAATTTAATGAAGTCGGATAGAACTCCTATTGAATACAAGAAAAGCGAGGTTGTTTGTGAAGGAAAAGACGGAGCCATCCTTGCTGTAGGGAAAATGATGGAATTTGCTCAGTCCATTGTAGAAAATTTAAAACAAGAAGGTATTGAACTTTCATTGATTAATCCAAGATTTATTAAGCCAATCGATGAAGAGATGATTCTTGAAGTTTGCAATAAACACAAGTTCATATTTACTATGGAAGACAATGTGATTACTGGGGGCTTCGGTTCCAAGGTACTGCAAATTCTAGCAGAGCATAATATTAAAGATGTATCCGTAAAAATATTTGCTTTTCCGGATCAATTTATAGAGCATGGTACCAGCAGTGAATTATATAAAAAATATCATTTAGATGCTGAAAATATGCAAAAGACAATAAAGAAAACAATAATTGAAGGATGATTAATACATGACAAATAAAGAACGCCTGGATATCCTATTGGTAAAACGAGGTTTTTTTGAATCGAGAGAAAAGGCAAAAGCCAGTATTATGGCAGGTCAAATTATAGTAAATGGTATAAAAGAAGTAAAGGCGGGAGTACAAGTTGATGAAAATGCCAATATAGAAGTGAAAGAAGTTATGAAATATGTCAGCCGCGGCGGTTATAAATTAGAAAAGGCAATGGAGGCATTTTCGATTGATTTAGAAAATAAGATTGCTCTGGATGTTGGCGCATCTACTGGAGGCTTTACGGATTGTATGCTTCAAAATGGTGCTAAGAAGGTATATGCCATTGATGTAGGTTACGGTCAATTTGCATGGAAACTGCGGCAGGACGAAAGAGTAGTCTGTATGGAAAAAACCAATATAAGATATGTAACAAAAGACGATTTGGCGGAATTAGGGGATTTTGCTTCGATAGATGTTTCTTTTATATCCCTTACAAAGGTTTTAGTTCCTGTTAAAAATTTATTAACGGATTGTGGTGAAATTGTATGCTTAATTAAACCCCAATTTGAAGCAGGAAGAGAAAAAGTAGGAAAAAAAGGGGTAGTAAGAGACCCTAAGGTTCATGAAGAAGTGATCTTAAATGTCATTCATTATGGAATTGAAGAAAATCTATATTTGCGAGGACTTTCATATTCTCCTATTAAAGGACCTGAGGGAAATATTGAATACTTGGCGTATTTTAGCAAACAGTCTATAGAAGATAACAACTTGAACATAGAATTATTAATACAAAAGACGGTAGAAGAAGCACATAACGAATTAAACTAAATGTGGTGATAAGATGAAAAAGATAGGCTTACTTCCGAATATTAAGAAAGATATTGGTTTAACCAATACTGCTATGATTCTTGATTGGCTCACAAAGAAGAATTGTGCGGTCAATCTATTGGAAACTCCTGCAAAAATCCTTAATCGTTCGGATTTACAAAAGAATGAAGATGAAATCTATAGAGATTCAGATTTTATCATCGTTTTAGGGGGAGACGGGACCTTTTTAAGTGCTTCGAGGAATGCGGCGATTTATGACACACCGATTCTTGGGATTAATTTAGGGACTTTAGGCTTTCTCGCAGAAGTAGAAAAAAAGTCCTCTTTAGAAGCACTTCAAAAGGTTTTGGACGGAGAATATGCTGTTGAACAGAGAATGATGTTGGAAGCCAGCGTCTATGACCGTCAAAAAGATGGTGAGAAAAAATTAATTTGCTTAAATGATATTGGTATCACAAGAGGCTCTCTTTCCAGGATCATTGATTTAAAAATATTTATTAATGATAATTTTGTAGACGACTATCCTGCGGATGGAATTATTATATCCACTCCTACAGGCTCCACCGGCTATAATTTATCTGCCGGAGGTCCAATACTTGATCCGAATACAAATATGATGGTCATTACTCCGATTTGTCCTCATAGTTTATATGCCAGATCCATTGTTGTATCTGATGGAGACGTCATAAAGGTTCAAATTGGTGAAAACTTTGGCTGTGATGTTATTTTAACCATAGATGGGCAAATGGGATATCATTTAAGTAATAACGATGTTGTAACCATAAAAAAATCTCACTATAAAACAAGCCTGATCAAAACATCCAATTATAGCTTTTTCGATATATTGCGGAAAAAAATTGTTGGGATAAGGAGTGAAATAGGATATGAAGGTGAAACGTCAGTCAAAGATTCTTGAACTGATTCATAGCAACTCCATTGAAACGCAAGAAGAATTAGCTGAAAAATTAAAAGAAGCAGGTTATGAAGTTACTCAAGCAACCATTTCAAGAGATATACGTGAACTTAAATTAACTAAAGTGCCTACAGCCCATGGAACACAAAAGTATGCAGTAATTACTCAAAATGAACAGCAGATATCGGATAAATTCATTCGTGTTTTTCGAGATGGATTTGTAAGCATGGACAGAGCACAAAACATTCTTGTCATCAGAACCCTTACTGGAATGGCAATGGCAGTAGCTGCAGCGATGGATGCTTTTCACTATCAAGAGATTGTCGGAACCATTGCCGGAGATGATACCCTTTTTTGTGCAGTAAGAAGTGAAGATGAAACAATTAAACTCATGGAGAAGCTGAATCGTATCCTCAATTCGAACTAAGGAGGAATTTCATGCTCATTCACATTTATATTAAAAACATAGCATTAATCGATGAAATAACGTTAGATTTTGATGAATGTTTAAATATTTTAACTGGTGAAACTGGCGCAGGTAAGTCTATTTTAATAGATTCCATTAATTTTGCCTTAGGAGAAAGAACTTCTAAAGAAATGATCAGGTCTGGAGAAAATAATGCCCTGGTAGAGCTTCTCTTCTACTTAAGAAATGATGAAGCAGTGGATGTTCTTAAGGATATGGGGATTCATCTTGAAGAAGACAGATATCTTCTAATATCAAGATCCATAAATCAAACGGGAAGAAGTATATGTCGTATTAATGGGCAAACGATCACCTTGGGGATGCTCAGGCAAGTTTCTAATATGCTCATTGATGTTCATGGACAGCATCAACATCAATCTTTATTGGATGTTGGGAAACATATTGAACTATTGGATGAGTTTTGTAAAGATGACCTAAAAGATTATAAAAATCTCATTGCTCAATATTATAAAGACTACAAAAATATTGAAAAACAAATGGAAAATCTCCTAGTAGATGAAAAAGAAAAAGATAGAAAGATCGATCTCTTACAATTTCAAATTGATGAAATTTCAGAAGCTAAATTAAAGAAAAATGAAGATGAGCTGTTGCAATCCCAGCTAAAAATCTTATCTAATTCCGAAAAACTCAGCAATGGTATAGAGAGCATTTATGCTTTCTTGTATGATAATTCATTTAAGGGCTCTTCTGCCTGTGATCAATTAGGAGAGGCGTTAAAAATCCTAAGAGACTTGTCCAATATAGATTCTGAACTATTACCTGTATATGAAAACGCAGAAAATATTCTCGTTCAATTAGAGGATTTATCAAGAGATATAAGAAATTACAGCAAAAATATTGAACATGACCCCGAAGAACTTCAAAATGTAGAAAATCGCCTAGATTTGATTTATAATTTAAAAAGAAAGTATGGAAATACTATTGATGAAATTCTTGAATATAAGGAAAAAATAGAAGACGAATTAAACTTTATAATAAACAGTGATGAAAAACGAAAACAACTTAAAAAAGAGCATTTGGAATTAGAGAAGAAAATAATAGAACTTTGCAAAGAGATCTCCGATATAAGAAAAGATAAAGCTAAAGTCATTGAAGACAACATAGAGAAAGTGCTCCATGAGCTGGAAATGAAAGAAGCAAAGTTTTCTATTCATTTTTCACAAAAAGAGCATTTTAACGAAAACGGTTGGGATCAAGTTGAATTCTTAATTTCTACTAATCCCGGAGAAGGTTTAAAACCCCTTTCAAAAATTGCATCCGGCGGAGAAATGTCTCGAATCATGCTTGCTCTAAAAAGTGTTTTGGCAGATATTGATGAAATTGATACCTTGATTTTTGATGAAATAGACACGGGAATCAGTGGAAGAGCAGCACAAAAGGTTGCGGAGAAACTAGGATATATTTCAAGAAAACATCAAGTTATTTGTATTACGCACTTGCCTCAGATAGCTGCTATGGCCGATCAGCATTATAGAATTGAAAAGAAGGTAGAAAAACAAAAGACCCTATCTTCCGTTCAAGTTCTGGATCATCATCAAATGATCACAGAACTCGCCAGATTAACCAGTGGTGCATCTATTACGGATATTACTTTGAAAAATGCTGAAGAAATGAAAAGAATGGCTAATGAACTTAAAGTAAATTTTGTATAAAAATTTTTAATGCGGCATAAGCCGCTTTTTTTATGTAATTGGTTTTTTTAATAGTTTTTGGCTGGTATAAGAACAATTTAAAAAGGTTAATTTATGTTTATAAACTATTATAAAAAAATAAATTAATCTTTTTAATTTATACTGGCGGGGTGTGAAACTTTGAATGATAGGAAAAAAACACATCGTAAATCATTAAGAATTGCTCTATTATTTATATTTTTTATTACTTTTATAAGTCCTTTTGCTGCATCATTTTTGTATATTCCTGAAGAAATTAAATTAGTTGCTGGAAGAGAACATGAATTTCAATTCAATGTTCCCCTTCATGCTAATATTGTATCGGAAAAACAGGGCGTCCTTAAAGTAAATAATAAGCCTATCGATGAAAAGGATATCGATATTAGCTTACAGAAGCCCTTTTCTATTCAATCCGATGAAAAAGGCACCCTAGATGTAAAACTTAAGCTTTTAGGCGTTCTTCCTCTAAAAACCGTTAAAGTTGATGTCATTTCTCCCATGGAAGTTGTTCCCTGCGGTATTACTGTTGGGGTAAATGTCGCTACGGATGGCATTATGGTTTTGGGAACTGGTAATGTAAACGGAGTAGATGGAAAGGTATATGAACCCAGTAAAGGAATATTGGAAAGTGGAGATTTGATTTTAGAGGTGAACGGAAAACCATTAGAAAATAAGGAACAGCTCATTGATTATATAGAAAATAGTAATGAAAAAAAACTAAAAATGAAGGTAAAAAGAGAAGATGAAATAATTGAAACAAGTATTCAGCCCGTCAAAAGCAAAGAAGATAAACGGTTTAAAATAGGAGCATGGGTGAGAGATCAAACCCAGGGGATTGGAACAGTCACTTATTATAATCCACATACTAAAGCTTTCGGAGCCTTAGGTCATGGAATAACAGATATTGATACGAAAAAACTGATGCCAATTAAGGACGGTAAAATTATGAAAGCAGAAATCACTTCCATAAAGAAAGGTCAAAAAGGTATTCCGGGAGAACTTACGGGAGCGATTTATGATACAGAAGAATCCAGAATCGGTAGCGTTGAGATTAACACGACTCAAGGTATTTTTGGCAAGATTGAAACGGATAAAAGCGATTTCCTTCCTACAGACACGATGCCTATTGGCCTGCAGCATGAAATTCATGAAGGAAATGCAGTCATTCGCTCCAATATTTCTGGGAATAAAATTGAAGAATTTGATGTATATATTCAAAAAATCGCAAAGTTCAACCAAGACGCTTCAAAAGGTATGATAGTAAAAATAACAGATCCCAGATTGCTTGAAAAAACCAATGGTATTGTGCAAGGAATGAGTGGCAGTCCCATTTTACAGGATGGTAAATTAATAGGTGCGGTTACCCATGTTTTTGTACAAGATCCTACAAAAGGTTACGGGATTTTTATTGAAAGCATGCTCAAAAAAGAGGAGCTTATGGAATAATATTGAATAATATACTCTATTTTATTTACGAGCATATTTTTGTGAATAATCAATCTTGATTTTATTCTGTCAATTCATTATAATAGGAATGAACTGTATATTTTATAGAGGAGGGCTATGATCTAGGAGGCTAAAGTCTTTATAATAAAATAGGGGGGATTTGTTTGAAAAATAATAAGATACAAATTGTATTGGCAGATGATAATAAAGACTTTTGTGATATTTTAGAAGAATACTTGAATAAGCAAAACGACATGGAGGTTATTGGAACTGCCGCGAATGGTTTAGAAGCTTGTGATATTATTTTAGACAAGAAGCCAGATGTTGCCATTTTAGATGTAATTATGCCCCATTTGGACGGAATAGGCGTATTGGAGAAACTTAACTCTATTTCTATGGCGAAAAGACCTTTGTATATCATGCTTTCGGCAGTTGGTCAGGATAAAATTACTGAAAAGGCATTAAATTTAGGTGCTGAATACTATATAATAAAACCTTTTGATATGGAAACGCTTATTACCCGTATACGCCAGTTAAAGGGACATCATGAAATTATAAAAAATAAGTCCATAAGTGTAAACTCCAATAAAGGCTCCTTTGCTCCTTCCGCTCATAGCCTGGAAACAGAAGTAACCAATGTTATTCATGAAATTGGAATTCCCGCTCATATTAAAGGATATCAGTATCTTAGAGACGCAATCATAATGGCAATTAATGATATGGATATTTTAAATTCTATAACCAAGCAATTATATCCCTCAATCGCTAAGAACTATAATACTACTCCCAGCAGAGTAGAAAGAGCTATTCGTCATGCTATTGAAGTAGCTTGGAGCAGAGGGAAAATGGATACAATTGATAAACTTTTCGGATATACTGTAAATAACGGGAAAGGTAAACCTACTAACAGTGAATTTATAGCACTAATTGCTGATCGTTTGCGATTAGAATTGCAAGTAGGATAATACATAAAAAGGCTTTCCTGCTTTTAAATATCAGGTTTAAAAGCAGCAAAGCTTTTTTTATTTTGGTTATATTTATTTTAAAATCACCCATACTAAATAAAGATAGAGAAAAAAAGTGGGTGAATACATGAGCATTGTAGGTGTTGCAAAAGTAGACTATAAAACAAAAAACTTAATTCAAAGAATCACTCCTAATGATATTGCCATTATTGATCATGAAGATTTAGATTATGCCTGTGCATACAGTTTGGCTTCAAAAAAAGTAAAAGCAGTAATTAATACATCCAATTTCATATCAGGAAAATATCCCAATAGAGGTCCTCATATTCTTCTTGATGCTAAAATTCCTATCTACGAAAATATTGATCATAATGTGTTTAAATATATAAAGGAAAATGATGAAATCGTCATTAAAGAAAATTTACTGATTAAAAACGAATTAAAGATACGATTGAAGCCTCTTACAAAAACTCAATGTGATACATATCAACAATTATCCCAAAAAAATATTCAGAGTGAAATGCGTTCTTTTATTGATAATACATTGGAATATATGAAAAAGGAAAAAGAACAGTTATTTTTGCCTAGAGAAAATCCCAGACTTAATGTAAATATACGAAACAAACCTGTAGTTATTGTCATTAGAGGACATCACTACATGGAGGACTTAGTTAGACTTAAGCATTTTATCAGTCAGAATCATCCGATTTTAGTCGGAGTGGACGGAGGAGCAGATGGTTTCGCCGAGATCAATTATACGCCGGATATTGTTTTTGGAGATATGGACAGTGTATCGGATGATACCCTTAAAAATGCTAAAAATATTGTTGTTCATGGATATTGTAACGGGACATGCCCCGGAGAAGAACGTTTGAAAAAGCTGAATCTTGAGTATGAAAAGTATTTTTGCTTTGGAACGAGTGAAGATGCTGCCATATTAATGACCTATTTTATGGGAGCATCATTGATTGTAACCGTGGGAAGCCATAACAATATAATAGATTTCCTGGAGAAAAATCGAAGAGGAATGTCAAGCACTATTTTAACCAGAATGCTGACCGGTTCTAAATTAATCGATGCCAAAGGTTTCTTCAGATTATGCTAGAAAGAGGGGGTTGGATTGGAGAAAAAAGTATCTGTGATTATACCAGCTTATAATGAAGAAAAAAGAATCGAAGCAACTATTAGAGGACTTATAGAACCTGATATGGAAGTGATCGGTGAGATCATTGTTGTTGATGACGGCTCAAAGGATCAAACAAGAGAAAAAGTATTGAGGGTTCAATCCGATTATGTTTTTTGTATTTCTTTACCCCAAAATTGTGGAAAAGGGGCTGCTTTAAGAAAAGGCTTAGAAGTTGCTAAATTCCCTATAATCGCCTTTCTAGATGGGGATTTAGGATACACTTCCAAGGAAGTGATAAAACTCATTGAACCTGTTTATTATGATGAAGCTGATGTCACAATAGCCGCCTTTCCAACTCCCAGCATAAAAGGAGGATTTGGAATAGTAAAAAAGGTCTCTCAAAAAGGTGTAAAACTTTTAACGGGGAAATCTGTACAAAATCCTATCTGCGGTCAAAGGGTATTTAATAAGACTGTTCTTTCAAACATCGAAATACCCGATGGCTTTGGGGTTGAAATAGGTATGATGATTGATATCCTAAATCAAAATTTAAGGGTAAGAGAAATTCCCGTATTAATGAATCATAGGGAAACGAAAAGAGATATTTCTGGGTTTATCCATAGAGGAAAAGAATTAATAGACATTGTTCGTATTTTAGCAAAAAAATATTACAAACATAAAACTATAGTGGATCGATGGTGACATATGATTCTTTATTTATTAGGAGGAATAATATCATTTTTTGTTTCATTTTTTTGGAAATCTTTTATAGTTGAATTCTTAATCAGCCATAATATAAAGGCTGTTAATTATCATAAAAAAGAAATACCGGCTGGGATTGGCATATTGCTTCTGCTGTCTGGTGTTGTTTCATCTTCTTTTATTCTTTTTATTACAGACCAGCCGATGATGTACTATGTATATTTATTTGGATTATCCTTAGTTGGTTTTGTCGGTATCCTTGACGATTTAGTGGGAGAAGACAAAATTAAAGGCTTAAAAGGACATCTTTCCAAAATGTATCAGGGAGAATTGACATCCGGTGGACTAAAAGCGATTATTGGAGGATTAGCAGCCTTATATGTATCCTTTTCCTTTTCGATGAGTTTAATTGATTTACTGCTTAATACCCTAATCATATTATTTTTTATCAATAGTATGAACTTATTCGATGTTAGACCGGGACGGGCAATTAAAATATTTTTATTAACCAGTATGCTGATTTGGATCTTTTCAAAAGCACCGGACAGATTCCTTACGCTTTTACTGACTGGAGGAATATTAAGTATTATAAAAGGTGATTTAAAAGAAGAATATATACTAGGAGATGTAGGTGCAAATATATTAGGGTATACCCTTGGATTTACAAGTGCCATTTCATTTAATATGATGAATAAAGTTATTATCATTGCCTTGCTTATGATTCTTCATATAATTGCAGAAATAACATCTATTTCTTTAATCATAAATAGAAATCCTGTACTAAAATATATTGATGGAATAGGTCGTTTAAAAGAATAAAACACAATTCCAGGGATATCCCTAGAAATTGTGTTTTATTCTTTTGAATTGAGGTTTTTAATTTTTAGTTCATCGGGAGTAATATAAATGGTATTTTGATGATCGTAAATCACCATTCCTGGTTTTGCACCATTAGGTTTTCTAACATATCTTTTTTGAGTATAGTCAACTGGTACATTGCTTGAAGTTTTTGCTTTACTATAGAAGGCAGCAAGATTTGCCGCTTCCATAATGGTGGATTGAGGAACTTCTTTGTTTTGAGTTTTTATGATGACATGAGAGCCTGGAATATCTTTTGTATGAAACCATAAATCTGTCGGCAATGCAAAACGAAGGGTAAGTTCGTCATTTTGGCGATTGTTTTTTCCTACATAAATATCAAATCCGTCACTGGAGCGATAATGAAGAGGCTTTGACTTAATCTGTGATTTTGACTTTTTTGAATGCCTCATTTTTATATATCCTTGTTCTTTTAACTCATAGCGTATATCATTGATATCACTTTCATCGGTACTGGATTCTGTGGCAGTTAATAAGGATTCCAGGTATTGAATTTCCTCTTCTGTTTGTTTAAGTTGTTCTATAAGTGCCAAGTGCGTTCTTTTTGCCTTATTATATTGCTTAAAATAATGCTGAGCGTTTTCTGAGGGTGTAAGTGTAGGATCTAATGGAATGATCACTGTAGGTTGTTCTTCCTCATAAAAATTAATGCTCTCAAATGAATTCATACCCTTTGAAATCGCATATATATTGGCAGTGATTAATTCGCCATACACTCGAAGATATTCTCTGTCAGACACCTCTTTTAATTTCTGAATTTGCAAATCTTTTTTCTTATAACATCTTTCCAGGTTGTTTTGAATAATTCTGTGAATGTCAGTGGATTTTTGCTTAATTCTAGAGAGATTGTCTTTTTCGGCATAAAATAATTCTATAACTTGAGAGATGGAATCGAATTTTTGCTTTTTGAATTCAATAAATTGTGTCATATCAATAGATGAAAAATCTATAGGTTCATTGGTATCTGGATGAAAAACAATTTGAGGAGTAAAAGCATTGTTTTTGATTAAACTAAATAAATGGTGCATAACGTTGGATAATGCCGTTTTATTCTCATCCGTTAACTCTTCTAAATAGAGGGATGCATCCAGATGGGCTCTATGACATATTTCAGAAGCAACCACAGGACTTATTCCAGAAAAAGACTTATAAATAGCCTGCTGAAGCTTTGTGCCGTCGGTACCTTTCAAAAATTTCCCGAAATTATTGCTGGGAACCGATAAAGGATTCATTTTATCTTGAGAAGGAGGTCTAACATAAATTCTTCCCGGCAATACTTCTCTTACGGAACTTTTATCCTTAGATACATGTATGATACTGTCAAGTATACGATTTTCGCTGTCGGTTAAAATGATATTGCTATGTCGTCCCATGATTTCAATAATAAGTTTTTTAATACATAAGTCTCCCATTTCATTTAAAGCTTCTATATGAAATTCTACGATTCTTTCAAAATCAGGCTGAATAACATCTATTATTTTTCCTCCGGATAAATGCTTTCTGAGGAGCATGCAAAACATTGGAGGGGTTTCAGGATTTTTTTTATTGAGATTTGTAATATGGAGTCTTGGATGATTACTGTGGGAAGTCAACAGTATGCGAAAATTGCTTCCTTTACCTCTTGCATGCATAATGATTTCATCGGATTCCGGCTGATATATTTTATCAATTCTTCCTCCTAATAAAAGTTGTTTTATTTCATAAACAATATTAGAAATAACTATTCCGTCTAATGCCATCACTTATTCCTCCTTTGAATATCCTATAGTATATCATTAAATATTTTACTTTAAAAGGACGATTATGCTATTAAAGTCCTATTTATTGACTTACATAAAATCGTGCGATATAATACAAAAATAGAAGAAACGAAAGATTTTAAGAAATGAGTTGAAAATAATGATTCGTAGTATGACAGGATATGGTCTGGGAGAAGCCGTTATAAACGGGAAAAAGTTCACTGTTGAGATACGCTCTGTCAATCATCGCTACAGTGATATTAATATTCGTATGCCTAGAACCATGAATTATTTAGAAGAAAATGTAAAAAATTTTTTGAAAGATAAAATCTCCAGAGGAAAGATTGATGTCTTTATTTCATTTGAAAGTACAGCAGGAGACGACTACGAAATATCCTTGAATGAATCCTTGGCAGAGGCCTATATTAAGGTTTTAAAAACCATCAAAGAAAAACATGATGTTATTGATGATATTTCTGTATCCTTAGTTTCTAAATTTCCCGATGTAATAAGCATCAATAAAAAAGAAGATGATAAAGACTTTTTGTGGAGCTTACTGGAAAAAGCCCTGCTTGAAGCTTGTAACGCTTTTATTTTAATGCGTGAAAAAGAAGGCAATAAGCTTCAAAAGGATCTTTTGGAGAAATCTGTGAAGTTAGAAGAATATTTATCTGCTATCAAAGAGAGAAGTCCTTATTTGGTACAAGACTATAAAATAAAATTAGAAAAAAGACTCCACGAAATTCTTCCTAATCATACTTTGGATGAAAACAGAATCGCAATGGAAGTTGCATTATTTGCAGACAAATGCAGCATAGATGAAGAAATTGTTCGTTTAGACAGTCATATTACTCAACTTAGAGATATATTAACTACTGAAGAAGTAGTAGGCAGAAAATTAGATTTCCTGGCTCAAGAAATGAATCGTGAGGTAAATACAATAGGTTCTAAAGCTAATGATCTTCAAATTACTCATTCGGTTGTGGAGTTAAAAAGTGAAATAGAAAAAATAAGAGAACAGATACAAAATCTTGAATAAGCCAAACTAAGGAGGAGTATAATGGGCATAAAACTGATAAATATTGGGTTTGGAAATATTGTTTCTGCAAATAGGTTAGTAGCAATTGTAAGCCCTGAGTCAGCACCTATTAAGCGTGTGATACAAGAAGCTAGAGAAAGAGGAATGTTAATTGATGCTACATATGGCAGAAGAACTAGGGCAGTCATTATTACAGATAGCGATCATATCATTTTATCTGCCGTACAACCTGAAACAGTAGCCCATAGATTGTCTTTTAAAGAACAAGATAATTTGCATGACGATATCGACGAATAATAGACGAATAATAAAGGTGATTAAAGATGAATAATAATAAGGGGATTATTGTAATTATTTCTGGGCCATCAGGATCAGGAAAGGGGACAATTGTAAAAGAAATTATTAAACATGACAGATATGCTTTATCCATCTCAGTCACTACCCGTTCTCCTAGAGTAGGAGAAAAAGAAGGCATTCATTATTTTTTTAAATCGAGACAAGAGTTTGAAGAAATGATTCATAGGGGAGATTTGATTGAGTGGGCAGAATTCTGCGAGAATTATTATGGTACCCCTAAATCCTATGTTGAAAAAATGCAAAGTGAAGGAAAAGACGTCATATTAGAGATAGAAGTTCAAGGTGCCCTTAAAGTAAAAGAGTTAAATCCCGAGGCTGTTTTGATTTTTATCGTTCCGCCCAGTTTAGCTGAACTAAAGAATAGACTTATAGGCCGAGGCACAGAAAAAGAGGAAATTATTGAAAAGCGTCTTAAAAGGGCTTTAGAAGAGTTAGATATGATTAATAAATATGACTATTTGGTAGTCAATGACTCGATACATGAAGCTGCAAATAAAATTCATACAATTGTAGAAGCAGAACATATGAAGGCAACCAGAAACTTAGATTTAATAGAGAAAATAAAAAAGGAGAGATTCTAATGCTTCAACCATCTTATAGTCAATTAATGGAAAAATTAAATCAGAATAGTTCTGATGAAGATAAACCCATAGTTTCCAGCCGTTATTCCATTGTGATTGCAGCGGCAAAAAGAGCCCGTCAAATTATAGATGGTGATCCGATTTTAGTCAATTCAAAGGTAAATAAACCTGTTTCAATTGCAGTTGAAGAATTGTATCAAGGAAAAGTTATTGTTAAAAATAAAGCCAATCAAATGCATAATACAGCAAATAGCGAAAATCCAGACGATATTGCTGATGCAGATGATATAATAGATGATGATCAGTATAATGATACTGAACAATAAAAATGGTAAAAATCGCCCCAACGGGCGATTTTATTCGTAAGAATGGTCTTGATTCCAATGAAAAAATTGCAAGGAGAGGTAAATATGAATAAAAAAACGGTTATATTAGGTGTTACAGGAGGAATAGCGGCATATAAAGCCTGTGAGATAGTCAGTCGTCTGATCAAGCTGAATATAAATGTTCAAGTCGTGATGACTCAATCTACTCAGGAATTTGTTAGACCTTTAGTATTTCAGTCCCTCACGAATCAGCCGGTGATAACGGATATGTTCGAAAAACCTTCTACATGGGATATTGAACATATTTCATTAGCGCAGAAAGCAGATTTATTTTTAATTGCTCCTGCAACAGCTAATATAATTGGCAAAGTAGCCAATGGCATAGCGGATGATATGCTTTCTACTACTATTATGGCTACAAAAGCACCCGTAGTTTTTGCTCCTGCAATGAATACAGCAATGTATCAAAACAAAATTGTTCAAAAAAACATAAGCAACTTAAAGGAATTAGGATATTATTTCATCAATCCTTCAGAAGGCAGACTAGCCTGTGGAGATGTTGGAATAGGCAAATTGGCAAGCGTTGATACGATCGTTGAAGAGGTGCTGCAAATTCTTCATTCAACAAAGATGGACCTTAAAGGCAAGAATTTATTGATTACAGCAGGACCAACGAGGGAACCCCTTGACCCTGTAAGATACATAAGCAATTACAGCAGCGGAAAAATGGGTTATGCCATTGCAGAAGCTGCAGTAAAAAGAGGTGCAAATGTTACATTAATTTCCGGTCCAACCCATCTTATGCCTCCAAAGGATTGCAATGTAATACATGTTACAACGACGGAAGAAATGTACAATAAGGTGCTGGAAAATTTTGATACTTGTGATATTGTGATTAAAGCTGCAGCTCCTAGTGATTATAGACCTAAAACAGTACTGCCTTCAAAGATCAAAAAGTATGATCACACATTATCCATTGAATTCGTTTCCAATCCTGATATATTAAAAGAACTAGGCATGAGAAAACAGCATCAAATATTAGTAGGCTTTGCAGCTGAAAGTGATCGTGAATTGGAATATGGAAAAGAAAAATTAGAAAAAAAGAATCTCGATATGATTTGTATCAATAATATCCTTAAGGACAAAGTAGGATTTGGACATGATACGAATCAAATTGAAATTTTGAAAAAGTCCGGTGAACAAAAGACTCTTCCCCTTATGAGCAAAATAGAGCTGTCTCATAAAATTTTAGATGAAGTACTGGATTTAATGAAACACCCATAAGGGTGTTTTTGTCAAAGTAAAGGGTGAAAAAAATGATTGCAGAAGTAATCATAGGAATTTCTCATGAAAGTCTCGATAGAGTTTTTCACTATATTGTACCCAAGCATATGGAAAATGAAATTGAGATAGGACTCAGGGTGATGATTCCTTTTGGAAAAGGCAATAAAAAAATAGAAGGTTTTATTATTGGAATCAGCAATACGACAGACATCGACGCTCACAAGTTAAAAGAAATTTATGCCATAGTAGATTCATTTCCGCTTTTCGATGAGCATTTGCTTGAACTGGCAAAATGGATGAAAGAGTATTATGGCTGTAGAATGATTGATTGCCTCCGCTGCATCATGCCTTCCAGTATGAAAATAAGAAGTGAATATTTTGTGAGAATCGCTCCTAAAATAGATAATACTGACATAGAAGATTTTAAAGGAAGAAATAAAGTAGAAGAAGAAATCATTTTATTTTTATTAAACAAACAAAAATATGTTCTGTTAGAAGATGTCTATGATATATTTGGAAAGGAATCAAGCAAATATATCAAAAAACTCATTAAGGAAGGAATTATTGTTCAACAAGAAAAAGAGGATATCAAAGAATTAAGCTATACCATCAAATATATATCGATTAATAAAGATTTAGATTTGGATGAGTTAGAAGACATTATAGAATTATATCAAAGCAAGAAAAATTATCATGCACAAGCAAGAATATTATCTTTGCTTATGATCAATGATTGGATCCCGGTAAATGAATTAAAAAAAGCGCTTCAAGTTTCAAATTCTTCCATTCAGTCTTTAGTCAATAAAAACATCGTTCAAATTGAAGAAATAGAAATTCATAGGGATCCGTACAGCCATATGGATTTTAAATCAACGGAATCCCTTCTTCCTACTCAAGAACAAAAAAATGTGATACAATATATTACGGCTAAATTGGATCATTCAGTTGGAGCTTCCGTTCTTATTCATGGAATCACAGGCAGTGGTAAAACGGAAGTCTATCTTCAATTGATTGATGAAGTGATTAAACGGGGCGGTCAATCTATTGTACTGGTGCCTGAAATTTCTTTGACACCCCAAACGGTTGAACGATTCAAAGGACGCTTTGGAGACCAGGTAGCTGTTACCCACAGTAAACTTTCTTTAAGAGAAAGATATGACCAGTGGAAGAAAGCCAAAGAGGGTAAAGTATCCGTTATGATTGGGCCTAGATCTGCTGTCTTTACTCCTTTTTCATCTTTAAAGCTTATTATATTGGATGAAGAGCATGAGAATACCTATAAGTCGGAAATCTCTCCTAAATTTCATGCTCGAGATGTTGCCAGAAAAAGATGTGAAATGGCTGGAGGCGTATGTGTAACAGCTTCTGCAACGCCATCTTTAGATTCATATTTCGAGTGCGAGGAAGGAAAGGCAGAACTCCTGACCCTAACTCATCGTGCGAATGACAGTAAGCTTCCATCCGTTGAAATCATTGATATGAGAAAGGAACTGGAATTAGGCAATAGATCTATTTTTAGTACAGCCCTTCAAGAAGAAATTGAAAAAAATCTTAAGAATAAAGAACAAATCATATTATTTTTAAACAGAAGAGGTTTTTCGAATTTTGTTTCCTGCAGAAAATGCGGATATGTACTCAAATGCAAAAATTGTAGTATTTCATATACTTACCATGCATATAATCATTCTATTCAATGTCATTATTGCGGAGATAAGATGAAAGTTCCATCTGTTTGTCCTCAGTGTGGCTCCTCCCATATCAGATATTTTGGCGTGGGAACTGAAAGAGTAGAGAGTGAGGTAAAAAAGCATTTTCCCGATGCAAGAGTGTTAAGGATGGACTTAGATACTGCAAAAGGTAAATATGGCTATGAAAAAATATTAGATCAATTTAAATCCCATAAGGCAGACATTTTGATAGGAACTCAGATGATTGCCAAAGGACATGATTTCCCAAATGTAACATTGGTGGGGATATTGGCTGCGGATTTAACCCTTCATCTCCAAGATTTCCGCTCTGCTGAAAGAACTTTCCAGCTTATTACGCAGGTAAGCGGAAGAGCCGGAAGAGGAGAGTTGCCCGGAAGGGTTTTAGTACAAACCTATGATCCCGGTCATTATAGCATTGAAACTGCAAAAGAGCATGATTATCTGTCTTTTTACCAGAAGGAAATTGAACTTAGAAAACAACTTAATTATCCTCCATTTACTCATATTTTTTTGATTCTTATCACTGGAACCAATGAAAAAGCTGTCATTTCCAATGCTTATAAGCTTATGGAAATAATGAAATACTTGAATAAGAAGAAAAAGTTTGAGCTATTCGGACCGGTTCCTGCAATTTTATCCAAGATAAAAAATAAGTACCGCTGGAGAATCATTGTAAAATGTGAGGATAGAGACCTTTTAATGAAATATGGTTTTTATTGTATCAATAAATTTAAAAGTATTTTAAATAACCAAGAGATACAAATCCAAACAGATATCGATCCATTGATGATGTACTAAAGTAGAGGCAGGAAATTAGAGATTGGAAGTTCGAAAAAATTAAATAAGGAGGAAATGCGATGGCATTAAGACAAATTAGAAAAGATGGGGACGAAATATTAAGAAAAAAATCTAAAGAAGTAAAAGAAATTACTCCTTCGATATTAACATTGTTGGATGATATGGCAGAAACAATGTATGCAGCGGATGGAGTAGGTCTGGCTGCACCTCAGATAGGGATTTTAAAAAGAATTGTTGTTATTGATGTGGGTGATGGGATCATCGAATTAATTAATCCGGAAATTATCGAAACTGACGGAGAGCAAGTTTGCGCCGAAGGATGTTTAAGCATTCCGGGCATCTCTGGAGAAGTAAAACGACCTGAAAGAGTTAAGGTAAAAGCTTTAAATAGACATGGGGAAGAAATTATTCTGGAAGGCGAAGATCTTCTTGCAGTGGCTTTTTGCCATGAAATCGATCATTTAAATGGAGTACTGTTTACAGATAAAGTTATTCGCTATTTAAATGATTAAGGATAAGGAGGAAAAAGATGAAAATCGTTTTTATGGGAACACCGGATTTTGCTGTTCCATCTTTGCAAAAATTAATTGATGAAAAATATTATATAGCTGCTGTAGTAACCCAACCCGATCGGCCTAAGGGGAGGGGGAAAAAAATGGTGGCTCCTCCAGTAAAGGAATTGGCAGTAAAATATGATATTCCGATTTTTCAGCCAGAGAGGGTTAGAAATCCAGAATTTATTGAAACCCTTCGCTCTATTGCACCGGATTTGATTGTTGTAATTGCCTTTGGTCAAATTCTGCCTAAAGAGATTTTAGATATCCCAACCTACGGATGTATTAATGTTCATGGGTCGTTACTTCCTAAATATCGTGGAGCTGCACCTATTCAATGGGCTATTATTAATGGTGAAAAGATTACCGGTGTAACTACAATGTTTATGGATGAAGGAATGGATACTGGGGATATGATCTTAAAAAAGGAAATTCCTATTGAACCAGAATATACTGCTGGTGATCTTCATGATATCATGGCTCCTGTTGGCGCTGATCTTTTAAAAGACACCTTGGATGAACTGATTAGAGGAAATATAAAACGAGAAAAACAAGATGAAGATGAAGCCACATATGCACCAATGCTGAAAAAAGAAAATGGGTTAATAGACTGGTCCCAGCCTTCCTATAAAATTATTAATTTAATCAGAGGATTATCTCCTTGGCCCAGTGCTTATACATTTTATAAAGACCAAATGATGAAAATTTGGAAAGCTGAAGTTTATAATAAAACATATGAACATCATACCATAGGAGAAATTGTAGAAGTTATAAGGAATAAAGGTTTAGTAGTTAAAACGGGTGATTCAAGTCTTCTTATTACTGAAATGCAAGCACCAAATGGGAAGAGAATGGCAGTGGAAGAATACTTAAGAGGTCATGACATAGAGCAAAATATTATTTTAGGTTCCCATTTTTAGGAGAGTTCCGTGGACGTATGGGTAAAACAATTTGCTAAAATTCTTGCAGCAACTACAATTTCTTTTTTAGGTATTTTTATTGTTTTATTAACTGTTTATACATATATTCCGACTTATTTTTATAAATTTTTATTTTCTTTATTAACCTTTATTTTCCTAATAGCAGGCATTTTATTTATTTCGACATCTACTTTTCTTATTGCTTTATATAAAAAAGGAACGGTTTTTGTATTTTCTCCCAAAATACTGCTTACTATTCTTAAGTGGATGTATCCTTTAATTTTAGCTATAGTGAACTTTTTTCATGGGGATAAGAGCATCGTCAACCAATTTTTTATTCATATGAACAATATTTTTGTGGAATCAATGAAGTTAAAAGGAACTTCTAAGGATATACTAATTTTAATACCTCACTGTGTTCAAGATTCACAATGCAGTATTAAAATTACGTCAAATCTTTTGGCCTGCAAAGCATGCGGCAAATGTAAGGCGTCTGATTTAAAGGATCTTCAAGAGCAATACGACTGTAAAATTGCTATTGCTACCGGAGGAACACTGGCAAGAAAGGCGGTTGTTGAATACAATCCAAAGTATATTATCGCTGTCGCTTGTGAAAGAGATTTAGTGAATGGAATTCTTGATGTAAACGCTATACCTGTCTATGGTATTTTAAATCAGCTTCCAAATGGTCCTTGCATCAATACGACTATAAATGTACAAGAGATTAAGGATGTTATAATAAGATATATCGATGCAAATAATAAGGAGTGATCATATGTTTCCAGGAATGTATATTGAGCCTACATATATTTTTCTTGTCATGCCAGCCATACTTTTGACGATGTATGCCCAATCAAAAGTCAATAATACTTTTAATAAATATCAAAGAGTTGGAACACAAAGAGGGTACACCGGGGCAGAAGCGGCAAGAGCTATATTGCAATATGCAGGAATTTATGACGTTCAAGTTGAAATGATTCCCGGGCAATTAACTGACCATTATGATCCAAGAAGTAAAACCCTAAGACTGTCCAGTGCCGTATACAACAGTCAAAGTATTGCGGCTATAGGCGTAGCGGCCCATGAAGTAGGCCATGCTATCCAGCACCATAAAAGTTATATGTTTTTAACTTTAAGAAATTCCATTGTTCCTGTTGTAAATATAGGCTCCAAAATGGCTATGCCTTTAATTATATTGGGACTTCTCTTTTCTTCATACTTAGTCAATTTAGGTATACTTCTCTTTTCGGGAGTTGTTCTATTTCAATTGATTACATTGCCGGTTGAATTGAATGCTTCCAGCAGAGCAATAACAATATTAGAAAATGAAGGATTTTTATCAGAAAATGAAATTGTACCGGCAAAAAAAGTACTGAGCGCAGCAGCTCTTACCTATGTTGCATCCGCAGCCGTTGCCATAGCGAACTTGTTGCATCTGATAGCTGTATTTGGCGGACGAAGAGATGATTAAAGCATTATAAAGGCGTTACTTAGTAACGCCTTAAACTTATGTATCTTTACTAATAAAAACTATTATTCTGAAGAATATTTTAAAAGGAAGGAACCAAATGACAAAATCAAATCCTAGGGAAATTGCAGTAAAAATCATATCTGAAATTAATGACGATCAGGCATATAGCAATATTTCTCTTCAAGAACATTTTTCTCAGTATGCTTACTTAACTTCATTGGATAAAGCTTTTATTACTGAAATAGTAAATGGAACTATAAGGCATATGAAGCATATAGATTATATTATTAATCAGTTTTCAACCACAAAAACTAATAAAATGAAGCCCTTGATTTTAAGCATTCTTCGTTCTGGAGTGTATCAGATTCTATTTATGTCCAAAGTTCCCTCTTCCGCAGCCTGTAATGAAGCAGTAAAAATTGCAAAAAAAAGAGGATTAGGCGGATTATCAGGCTTTGTAAATGGAGTTTTAAGAAACATTGCAAGAAATCTTAATCATATTTCTTATCCTGACCGAAACAAAAATCCAATTGAGTATCTATGCATTAAATACTCTTATCCTCAATGGCTCGTCAAATATTGGCTGGAATATTATCCTATCGATTTTGTAGAAGCATTATGCAATGCGTCTAACAATGCTCCTAAGATTACTATTCGTTGCAATTCTTTACGGACGAATAAAGAGTCTTTGATGGAAATATTATCTAAAGAGAATATTGAGGTATCCCAGGGATCATTTCTGCCGGAGGCTCTGCATATTTCACAAACTTCAGCTATTAGCGAATTAGCTTCATTCAATCAAGGATTATTTCAAGTCCAGGATGAAAGTTCAATGTTAGTTGGACATATTCTTGATCCAAAGCCAGGAGAAAAGATCCTTGACGTCTGTGCGGCTCCGGGAGGCAAAGCAACCCATTGCGGAGAATTAATGAATAATCAAGGTCAGATTTTTGCCAGGGATATTCATGAACATAAGCTGAATTTAATCAAAAACTCTGCAGAAAGACTGGGGATTGATATCATTACAACGGAACTTCATGATGCTACGGTATTAGATCAAGAAAAAATGTCCCAGATGGACAGAGTTATGATTGACGCGCCTTGTTCTGGACTTGGCATTATTCGCAAAAAGCCCGATATAAAGTGGAAAAAGTCAAATAAAGATCTAAAGGATTTGGTTGATATTCAAAGAAAAATACTCTCTGTGTGTTCGCAATATGTTAAACCCGGAGGAATTTTGGTCTACAGTACATGCACAATTTCAGAACAAGAAAATTTAGAGAATATTCATTGGTTTATCCAAAATTTTGACTTTGACTTAGATCCTGTTGATCCTTATATTCCTGAATTTCTTCACTGTGATTCATCAAAAAAAGGATACATTCAATTGTTTCCTAATGTGCACAACAGCGATGGTTTTTTCATTGCTCGACTGAAACGAAAGAGGTAAAAGAAAAATGAAAAAAAGAGATATTGCTTCATTAAAAATAGATGAATTAGAAAGACTTATGGAAGACCTTGGCGAAAAGAGTTTTCGTGGGGCTCAAATATTTCAATGGATTCATCAAAAAAATGTAGACAGTATAGATGAAATGACGAATCTTTCAAAAGAACTGAGAGAAAAAATAAAAAATCATTTTGAATTGAATACACTTAAAATTGAAGAAAAATATACTTCTAAGATTGATAAAACGACAAAATACTTGTTTGCACTGGAAGATAATAATATAATAGAAAGTGTTTTGATGCATTATAGCTATGGCAATACTGCATGTATTTCATCACAAGTAGGCTGTAGAATGGGTTGTGCTTTTTGTGCCTCAACCATAGATGGACTCATTCGAAATTTAACAGCCGGCGAAATGCTGGAACAGGTTTATCAAATTCAAAAAGACAGCAAAGAAAAGGTATCAAACATCGTTATTATGGGCAGCGGAGAACCCTTAGATAATTTAGATCATATCCTTTTGTTTATTGAATTAATCAATAGTCCAAAGGGACAAAACATCGGGCAAAGACATATTACATTATCCACTTGCGGCTTAGTTGATAAAATGTATGAATTAGCGGACAAAAAACTGCAGATTACTTTGGCAGTATCTCTCCATGCGCCTAATGATGATATTCGAAGAAAAATGATGCCTATTGCAAACAAATATTCTATAAATGACCTTCTAAAGGCATGTCATCATTACATTGAAATGACCAATAGAAGAATTACTTTCGAATATGCACTTATACACAATGTAAATGACAAAAAGGAACATGCTAAAGAATTAGGAGAAAAATTAAAAGGAATGCTTTGCCATGTTAATTTGATCCCAATGAATCCAGTTAAAGAATCCAGTTTTAGAGAAAGCACATCCAGCTCAGTAAAAGATTTTATGGATATCTTACAGTCCTATGGAATTCAAACTACCGTGCGAAGAAAACTTGGAAGTGATATAGATGCTGCCTGTGGTCAGCTCAGAAGGAGATATTTGGAAAAGAATTGAGGTGAAAATATGATTTCTGCCGGAAGATGTGATAGAGGAAAGCATAGAGAAAATAATGAGGATGCCATATTTATTTATGATACTCGATTTGGATGCCTTCCCAATCTTTATATTGTTGCAGATGGAATGGGAGGCCATCGGGCAGGGGAGCACGCCAGCTCTTTAGCGATACAGAGTTTTTGTGACTATGTCCATAATCATAGAAATGACGTCATATCCAGTAATAACATTCAAGAATTTTTAGTAAGTGCAATTGCACATACTAATAATATAGTATTTGAAAAAGCTATGCAGAACGAACTTTTTAAAGGTATGGGAACAACCTTTTTAGTTGCTGTCTTAATGGATCAAAGTATATATGTTGCCCATGTTGGAGATAGCAGATTATATATTATTCGCCAGGACGAAATACGTCAGCTTACCTTAGATCACTCCTTTGTTGAAGAAATGGTTCGAAAGGGCACTATATCAGAACAAGAAGCACTTAATCATCCAAAGCGCCATGCCATTACAAGAGCTGTTGGTACGAATCCAAGTGTAGAAGTGGATGTTTATACATCCGAGATTGAAGACAACAGCATTATTCTTATGTGTTCCGATGGTTTATCCAACATGTTGAATAATGAAGAAATTATACATATTGTTAAGAATAAAAGTGATTTAGAAGAAATCGCTCAGTCATTGGTGGATCAGGCCAATGAAAACGGAGGACTTGATAATATTTCTGTAATTATTATTAGGGGGACGAAAGGAAGGTGAAATAATGCTACAACGTGGTACAATATTGAGCAATCGATATGAGATCATTGAGAGAATCGGTGCTGGCGGCATGTCCATAGTTTATAAAGCAAAGTGCAATAAACTACAGAGATATGTAGCAATAAAAGTATTGAGAGAAGAATTTGCTTCCGATGAGGAGTTTGTATCTCGATTTAGAGTAGAAGCACAGTCAGCTGCCAGTTTATCTCATCCCAATATTGTAAGCATTTATGATGTTGGATACGAAGATCATACCCACTATATTGTAATGGAATATATTCATGGTAAAACTTTAAAGCAAATGATTGAAGAAGAAGCTCCTTTCACATCTGAAAGAGTTCTTAATGTGGCAATGGATATTGCTTCAGCACTGCAGCATGCCCACAAAAAGAATATTATCCATAGAGATATTAAACCACAAAATATATTGATAACTGATGAAGGGGTATTAAAAGTTGCAGATTTTGGTATTGCCAGAGCGGTAGATTCATCCACCGTTGTTACCACAGGAAATGCAATTGGTTCTGTTCATTATTTTTCTCCGGAACAAGCAAGGGGCGGTTATGTAGATAAAACCAGCGATATTTATTCTTTAGGTATTGTAATGTATGAAATGGGCACAAAAATGCTTCCTTTCGAAGGAGAAAGCCCTGTTACAGTTGCCTTAAAGCATATTAATGAAGAACTTCCTTCCCCAAGGAGTTATAATAATCAGTTATCTACCAGTCTCGAAGATATTATTATAAAAGCTACGCAAAAGAAACCGGAAAACAGATATAAGAATATAGATGAAATGATTAAAGATATGGAACAATCCATGCAGCATCCTAACGGTAGTTTTGTAAAAATACCTGATATTGAAAATTCACCTACAATTCAGATGTCTGAAAAAGACATGAAGCTATTAAGAGGCGATAAAAAAGATCATATTAATGAAGAATTGGAGCAAAAAGAAGAATTTCATGAAGAAAAGGATCCAAGAGAAAAATGGGTCACAGCAGGAGCAGTCTTTACAGCGTTTATTCTTATGATTGTTATTAGCGTAGTAGGCATTAAATTGATTCAAGGATATCTTCAGCCAAAGGTTGTTTCCGTGCCTTCTCTTATTGAAATGAATGTTGATGATGCCAAAGCACTGCTGGAAGAAAAAGAACTTAAGTTAAAAATAAGTGAAGAAGCCTATGATGACGAAATTCCCGAGGGCAGAATTATCAGGCAAGATCCTGAAGAAGGCACTATTATCAATTTAAACTCAGAAGTTGAAGTAGTAGTGAGTAAAGGAATACAAACTATTGAAGTACCTAATGTAGAAAACAGGGATTATAAGAATGCGGAAAGCATATTAGAAGAATTAGGATTTAATATAAGAAGAGATCCCCAATACAATGATTCTATAGATGAAAATCTAGTTATTTCACAGGAACCAAGGGCTGGAACTATACTCAAGGCCGGTGAAACGGTTATTTTAACAGTAAGTTTAGGTCCTGAAATTAAAACTGTAGCTGTTCCCAATCTTCTTAATCTAACTGAACAGGCTGCAAAGAACCAATTACAAAATTCGGGTCTTAACGTTGGACAAATTACATATATTCCCCATAGCGAAGTTGCAAAAGGATATGTAGTGAGTCAAACCGTGCAACCTGGCGAAATCGTGAAAGAAGGCTATATGGTTGGCTTTGTTGTGAGTGAAGGGAAAGAAGAAACAGAAGAACCTCAATCTACTGGGCCTGTGGAAAAGCATATTACCATTCTGGCGCCTCTCGACACGGACACGGATTCCTTCCATGTCAGAGTGAGATTAAATGGAGAAAATAGATTTATTTATGAGCAAACTCATACATTTTCTGATTTTCCTTTAGACATTGCTGTAACTGGTGAGGGAACAGGATACGTTGAGGTATATATCAATGAGGACATATATTATAGAGAATCCATTGATTTTGAATAATGGAGAGGAGGCAATATGATCACAGGAACTATTGTCAAAGGGATTGCTGGATTTTATTATGTTAAGGCTGAAGATAAAATATTTGAATGCAAGGCAAGAGGCAAATTTAGGAATGTTAACCTAATTCCTTATATAGGTGATTTAGTAAGGATTGTTCCTGAAGAGAATCAACTGACCGGAAGTATTGTTGAAATATTGCCAAGAAAAAACCTCTTAATTCGGCCGCCGGTTGCAAATATAGATCAGGCAATTATTGTTTTTGCAGCCAAAAGTCCGGATCCCAATCTCCAACTTTTAGATAGATTCTTAGTATTGGTCGAAGAACAAAATTTAGACATCTGCATATGTATTAATAAAATAGATATAGACATGGAAAAAGACTATGAAGCAATTAAAGATGTGTATGAAAAAGCAGGCTATAAAGTTATTGTAACGAGTACAGTCTCAAATACAGGAATTGAAGAGATAAAAAATGAATTAAGGAATAGAACTACCGTTTTTGCAGGTCCTTCCGGGGTAGGAAAATCCTCTTTACTCAATAAAGTTGATCCTCATTTAAAATTAAAAACAGGGGACATTAGTCAAAAGGTAAAGAGAGGGAAACACACGACACGGCATGTTGAACTTCTTCCTTTTAAAGAAGGAGGTTTTGTTTTGGACACTCCGGGCTTTAGTTCTCTTTCTTTAGAAAATATTGCTCCGAATATGCTTCAAAATTATTTTAGAGAATTTAATACCTATAGGGCTTACTGCAAGTTTTCTGAATGCAGTCATATTCACGAGCCTCAATGTATGGTAAAGCAGAAGTTAGATGAAGGTATCATCGATAAAGGAAGATATGAGCGTTATAAACTCATTTATAACGAACTGGAATCAGCAAAACAAAGGAGATGGTAAGACATGATTAAATTGGCACCTTCCATATTATCGGCAGATTTTTCTCAATTAAAAGATGCAGTACAAATACTTGATAAGGGTGGCGCACATCTTGTTCATATTGATGTAATGGATGGACATTTTGTACCTAATATAACCTTAGGGGCACCGATCGTTAAAAGTTTAAGAAAGCATACGAAGCTCCCTTTTGATGTTCACTTAATGATCTCCAATCCGGATCAATATTTAGAGGCTTTCCATGATGCAGGGGCTGATCTATTAACCGTACATGCTGAAGCTTGCACACATCTTCATAGAACGGTTCAATGTATTAAAAATTTAGGAATGAAGGCAGGGGTTGCTTTAAACCCTGCAACGGATTTAAGTACTTTAAAATATGTGCTTCCCGATATAGATATGGTTCTTATTATGACCGTTAATCCTGGATTTGGAGGACAAAGCTTCATTCCTCAGTGCTTAGACAAGATTAGAGAATTGTCAGCATATATTAAAGAAAATCAATTGTCTGTAGAGATAGAAATAGATGGAGGAGCCAATTTAGAGAATGCTGAAGAAATCATTAAAGCAGGCGCAAATATTCTGGTAGCCGGCTCAGCTGTTTATAATACCCCTGATCCAGTTCAAACAATACAAGAATTCTTAAAAATTTTTAACAAATTCGGAGATCAATAATGAATGTATTAATATTTGCCGGAGGAGAAATACGGGATTATTCATTTTATAAAGAATATGTTGATCGTGCAGACTATATTATTTGTGCTGACAGAGGGATGGAACATGGAAGAATTCTCAATATTACACCGGATATCATTATAGGAGATTTTGATTCTGCTTCAGAAGAAAGTATTTTATTCTTTAAAAACAAGAATGTTCCTTTTTTAACCTTTCCTTCGAAAAAAGATAAAACAGATACAGAAATTTCATTGGAATACGCCATTGAAAAAAGACCTTCTCATATATGGATTGCCGGAGGATTGGGAAGTCGTTTTGATCATACCCTTGGAAATGTCCATCTCCTGTATTCAGCTTTGCAGCGGAATGTTGCAGCTACATTGATCAATGAATATAATCAAATTCATTTAATCAATAAGGAGATTTTTATTTCTGGAAATGAGAATGACATTGTATCTTTAGTACCTTTTACTATGGAGGTAAGGGGAGTATGTACCGAAGGGCTTTATTATGCTTTAAGTAACGCAACTTTAACAGCAGGCAGTTCTTATGGTATTAGTAATGTAATGACTTCCCCAAAAGCCCGTATAAGCATTCAGTCAGGACTTTTATTAGTCATTCAACCCAAAGACAATTAAAAACGGACTCGACATATGAATAATATGTTGAGTCCGTTTTGCACATATTGAAAATATATGGAATAAACTATATTAAACACTTTATTGAGGAAGTAGAAGAAAATGAAAAAAAGAGTATTGGGACTAACTCTTCTAGCAATGGGAATCGGAATGCTTCTGGTTTTTCTTCTTCCTGGAACGGTATTTATCATTGTTTCAGCTTTAATACTTATTTTAATGGGCTACCTCTTTATCCTAAAATATTAACGGAGGTGAAGGAATTGAAGATCATGGTAATTAGAATGCCTAAATTTCTCGGCTCAATAATAAAAAGAATATGTGGGATAAAATCAAATTAAAAAATGCGACAGGGTCACATTTTTGAAATAAGAAAGTGTAGTCCCTTGCAAACAAGACGAACTTTCTTATTTCCCATTAAAAAAACAAAGTTCTAAAGCGAACTTTGTTTTTTTAATTTGCACGAGCAACCGCATTAGAGCGTAAACATCTTGTGCATACATTTAATGTTTTATTTGCTCCGTTAACTATAGCTTTTACTCTTTTGATATTTGGTTTCCATTGCTTATTTGATCTTCTATGAGAGTGGCTCACTTGAATACCAAAATGAACACCTTTTTGACAGATATCACATTTTGCCATTACACTACACCTCCTTTAAATCCATCACCGTGACACAACAAAACTATTTTATCAGATAGTATGTCATATTGCAAGGAAAAATATATATTTTATTATTGACAATTTTATTTTGAAAAACTTGAAAAGATGATATAATATATAATAGGATATTATATAGTGATATTGTGATGAAAATAATGATGTGCAGGAGGGTACAAGATGGTTGGTAATTTAATGAATGAATACGGAAATATTTTCATAGAAGATGAAGTGATCGCTCGTATTGCCGGACTAACAGCAATGGAATGTTATGGAATCGTAGGTATGGCAACCAAAAATGTTACCGATGGTTTAGTACAATTGCTTAGAAAAGAGAGCCTCACTAAAGGTATTAAAGTATATATAAACGAAAATGGCGTTACTCTTGATTTTCATATTATCGTTGAATATGGTACAAAAATTTCTGCTGTAGCAGACAATTTAATTAATACCGTTAAATATAAAATTGAAGAATTTATTGGACTAAAAGTAGAAAAAATTAATATTTTTGTCGAAGGTGTTCGAGTAGACAATTAATGGATACAAAGGAGGCAGCAAAGTGAGTATTTTATCTATAGATGGTGCTATGCTAAAAAGAATGATTATAGCAGGAGCAAATCATTTAGAAAAAAACAAACAAATTGTAGATGAATTAAATGTATTCCCTGTTCCCGATGGAGATACAGGAACGAACATGTCTTTAACGGTATTGGCAGCAGCAAGAGAAGTAGAAAAAACAGACTCTGATGATGTGTTTGAAGTTGCAAAAGCAGCAGCTTCTGGTTCTTTAAGAGGAGCGAGAGGTAATTCAGGAGTTATTTTATCACAGTTATTCAGAGGATTTTCTAAAGGACTTCAAAATCACAGCAACATAGATACAGTTGCCCTGGCAGAAGCCTTTGAAGTAGGGGTAAAAACTGCTTATAAAGCGGTTATGAAACCAAAAGAAGGAACTATTTTAACAGTAGCACGAGAAGCTACAGAAAAAGCATTGCAATTATCACTAGAAATAGATAATATAGAAGAATTTTTAAAAGAAGTACTTGCCCATGCCCATACTGTTTTGAAAAAAACACCCGATATGCTTCCTGTTTTAAAGCAAGCAGGAGTAGTGGATGCAGGAGGAAGAGGCCTGCTTTATATCATCGAAGGGGCACTGAAGGCAATTAATAGCAATGAAGAAATAAATGTTTATGCTGGAGCAAATAAAGGTTCTTTCAGTGCTTTATCTTCTATAAGCAATGAAGATATTACCTTTGGTTATTGTACAGAATTTATTATTAATCGTGCTGATAATAACCCGTCAAAAGTTAATGAATTAAGAGAATTTTTAAATACAATAGGAGATTCTATTGTAGTCGTGGATGATGATGAGGTGATCAAAGTACATGTACATACGGACCACCCGGGACAAGCGATTGAAAAAGGATTAACCCTTGGCTCATTAACAAATATGAAAATTGATAATATGCGCGAACAACACAGCAATAAAGTTATTGTAGAAGAAGTAAAAGAATCCAAGCCTCAAGAAAGGAAACCTATAGGGTTTATAGCTGTTTCAATTGGAGAGGGTATCCAGGAAATTTTTAAAGGTCTAGGCGTTGACTATATTATTCAGGGCGGGCAAACTATGAACCCTAGTACAGAAGATATTTTAACCGCCGTTGATAAAGTAAATGCAGAAAAAGTCATTATACTTCCTAATAATAAAAATATTATTTTAGCCGCAGAACAAGCACAAAAATTGTCTAAAGACAAGGAAGTTTTCGTCGTGCCTTCTAAAACAATTCCTCAGGGAATAGCAGCAATGATCGGATTTGAGCCTGATCATTCTATCGATGAAACCTTAGAATCAATGAATGAAAGCATGTCTTATGTTAAAACCGGTCAAATTACTTTTGCTGTAAGGGACACTGCAATTGGCAACCGAGAGATTAAAAAAGGCAATATCCTTGGAATGTCAGAAGGCAATATAGAAGTTGTTTCTGACCAATTAGAAGAAGCGGTTTTTGAACTGATAGATAAAATTGTTGACGAAGATAGTGAGATCGTAAGTATATATTATGGAGAAGATGTTAAAGAGGAAGAGGCTTTAAAGGCCAAGGAATACATCGAAGAAAATTATCCTGAATGTGAAGTAGAAGTGCATTTTGGAGGTCAACCATTATATTATTATATTTTCTCAGTGGAATAATATACTAATTAAGTAGAGTTCACCCTCTAAAATTTATATGGATAAAAGGCTAGAGAGTAAATTTATTTCTTTAGCCTTTTCTTAATGAAAGGAGTTTTTTCATGAATCTTTCAGATCCTGTAGAGTCTATTAAAGGAGTGGGAGAACAGACTTTAAAAAAACTGAATAAATTAAATATATATACCGTGGGCGATCTATTATATCATTTCCCCAGAGAATATGAAGACAGATCAACAGTAAGAAAAATCAGTGAAATAGAATACAATGAAGTGAATACCATTATAGCCAAAATAGGTATGCTGGCTCAAAATATTAAAAAAGGCCGCCAAATTCTTACAAAAGTCAATTTAAGGGATGACAGCGGCAGTTTATTTGCGGTTTGGTTTGGACAACCCTATTTAAAAAAGCAGTTTCAATTGAATGAAACCTATCTCTTTTCCGGAAAAGTAACTTATAAATATGGGCAAATTCAAATGGAATCACCGGACTATGAAAAGGTTATAGATGATAAAAATATTTTTACAAGGCGAATTATTCCCCTTTATCCCAGTACATATAAATTATCTCAAAAGATTATAAGACAACTTATTCATAATGCCCTGGAAGAAACGCAAAACCAGCTCATAGAATTTTTGCCCTTATGGATTCGTAAAAAATATCAGTTGGCAGACTATAATTATGCAATAAACAATATACATTTTCCAGAATCAGATCATAGTTACTTTGTTGCCAGAAATCGTTTAGTATTTGAAGAACTTTTTTTGCTTCAACTAGGTCTTATGAGTATTAAAAAACAAATGGAACAAGAAAGAAAAGGCATTGCCTTTAAACCCATAAGTGAACTGGAGGATTTTATTCGTGGGCTTCCTTTTGAATTAACAAAGGCTCAGCAAAGAGTCGTTGATGAAATTAAAGAAGATATGAGCAGTGATAATGTAATGAACAGGCTGGTTCAAGGGGATGTTGGCTCAGGAAAAACCATTGTCGCAGCCATAGCATTATTTATAGCCGTTAAAAATAACTACCAAGGGGTTATGATGGCACCTACTGAAGTGCTGGCGACACAGCATTATCAAGGATTAATGCCCATTTTGGAACAATTCAATATAAAGACGGGATTACTTACAGGTTCTCTGACAAAAAAGCAAAAAGAAAATATTCTAAAGCAAATTGCTGAAGGTGACATAGATATCGTTTTCGGAACCCATGCTCTGATTCAAGAAAATGTTGCCTTTAAATCTCTAGGGCTAGTCATTACCGATGAACAGCATCGATTTGGTGTAAGACAAAGGACCATACTTTCTGATAAAGGAAACAATCCAGACGTTCTTATTATGACCGCAACTCCGATTCCAAGAACTTTAGCACTTATACTGTATGGAGATTTGGATATTTCTATTATTGACGAATTGCCTCCCGGAAGACAAAAAATTGACACTTACAGCGTAGACTCTTCTTACAGACATC
>JAAYPH010000092.1 GCA_012519955.1 Candidatus Epulonipiscium sp. | reverse complement strand
TCTATTCTTTTCAAACTCATAGATAGCATTGATAACATAGTCTTGCTCTTCTTTTGTTAATTCAGGATATAATGGAATAGCAAAGGTACGCTTGGATAAATACTCGGATACCGGTAAATCTCCTTTTTGATATCCTAAATTTTTATAGACCTTCTGTAAATGCAAAGGCACTGGATAATAAATACCCGTTGCGATTCCCTTTTCTTTTAGATGCTGAACAAGTTCATCTCTGTTCTCGCTTTGTAAAATATATAAATGAAATACACTTTTTACATCGGGGTATATAATCGGTGTGATAAGTTGCGTATCTTTAAGGCTTTCCTTATAATAATCTGCCAGTTCTTTGCGTCTTGTATTCCATTTATCTAAATATTTGAATTTAATATTTAAAATTGCTGCTTGTATGTTATCTAGTCTTGAGTTATATCCAATAAAGTAATTATAATATTTGGCTGCATCATATACAGTCTTATCCTCTGTGTCTGTATCTTCTTGCTGTTCTTCCTTCACATCATTGATTAAATTATATGCTGCACGTCCCAGCATGCCGCTTCCATGTACTCTAAGAGCTTTTATTAATGCTGCTAATGTATCGTCATTAGTAGTAATCATTCCTCCGTCTCCAAAAGCTCCGAGATTTTTTGTAGGGAAAAAAGAAAAACAACCTATTGTTCCAATACTTCCTACCTTTTTACCTTTATATTCTGCTCCAATGGCTTGGCAAGCATCTTCTACCACATAAAGATTATATCTATTGGCTATATCCATAATTTCGTCCATATTTGCCGGCTGTCCAAAAATATGAACAGGCAATATAGCTTTAGTATTTTTATTGATCTTCTCTTCAATCCTATCTGGATCAATGTTATAAGTGTCTCTTTTTATATCTACAAAAACAGGCTTTGCTCCTACTCTGGAAATTGCTTCTGCAGTGGCAAAGAAAGTAAATGGAGATGTAATCACCTCATCTCCATCACCAATTTTTAGGGCATGCAAGGCCAGTACTAAGGCATCGGTTCCATTAGCACAAGTAATTGCATGTTTGCAGCCAATATATTCTTCCATTTTCTTTTCTAACAATTTTATTTCTTCTCCCATAATATATTGGGCAGAAGAAATTACCCCTTGCAATCTTTGATCTATCTCATTTTTAATAGCTTCATATTGTTTTTTTAAATCTAATAAAGGAATCATCAAAGTAACTCCCATCCATAACATTTTTATATTTTTGTCATCTGATAACAATCACTATTATTATTTTCGTCATAACTTTACAAAAACCTTAGAAAATTTTGTGGATAGTAAAAAACAGTACTAATCCGTACTGTTATAATAATCTATATTAATTTTTCACTTAATATAAGTTCTCTTAATTCTTCTTTGCTTAAGGCTTGCACTTTTGAAGAATCTGTTGAATATTCGCTGATATCATAATTATCGATTGAAGGATAACTTTTTACAAACGGATAGATTCTAAACATTTCATCCAGTTCCTCTGCCCTCATAGCTTCTTCCTTTGTCATGAGCTCTTCGTACATCTTTTCTCCTGCTCGCAGACCTATGGTTTCAATCTGAATCTCTTCATCCCAAGGTAAATTGTATTTTTTTCTTGTTTCTTCAATGACCACTTCTGCCAAGTCCTTTAAATTCACAACCGGCATTTTAAGAACGAAGATATCTCCTCCTTGGGCATATTCTGTAGCTTTTAGTACTAAATCCACTGCTTGAGTAATGCTCATCATAAATCTTGACATATTAGGATCTGTAAGTGTTATTTTTTTATTTTCTAATATTTGCTGTTTAAATAGGGGTATAACAGAACCCCTGGAGCCCATTA
>JAAYPH010000091.1 GCA_012519955.1 Candidatus Epulonipiscium sp. | reverse complement strand
GAACTAGCTCACTGGGAGATGATTGGAACTATCGTTTATCAGCTCACTAAAGATATTCCTGAATCCAAAATAATCGGGACTCCTTTCGAAGCACACTATGTCAACCATGGCCTTGACGTATACCCTCATAATGCAGCAGGGGTTCCTTTTACTGCAACATATTTTAATGCAAAGGGAGACCCTATCGCTAATCTCCATGAAAATATGGCTGCCGAACAAAAAGCCAGAGCCACATATGAACATTTAATCAATATCAGCGATGATCCTGGAGTAATTGATGCCCTGAGATTCCTTCGCCAGAGAGAAGTTGTCCATTTCCAAAGATTTGGAGAAGCATTAAGAATCGTTCAAGAATATCAAGATTCTAAAAAATTCTTTTAAAAAGCCCTGCCTTGGCAGAGCTTTTTATTTTATATCTTTTCCGGTAAAAGCAAAAGGTAATATCTCCTCGGTTCTATAAACCCTGTATTCCCCTTTGCTATTCCCTAATATAATTTCTCCATCCCTCATAAATTCTACAATAACCTGTCTGCAAATTCCACAGGGATATGTAAAATCCCCTGAACTACTTACGATGGCAATGGCTTTGAATTTCTTTTCTCCTTCAGATACGGCTTTAAAAATTGCTGTTCTTTCAGCACAATTGCTTGCACCATAGGAGGCATTTTCTATATTGCAGCCTGTATAGACTTCCCCTTTATCGGTTAAAACTGCTGCTCCAACTTTAAAATTGGAATATGGAACATAAGCATTTTCCTTAGCTTCTTCAGCTTTTTTTATTAATTCGCCATAATCCATATTTACTCCTCCATTTCTTGTGAGGCGTGAAGTTCTATGTCTTTATTTTTTGGGAAAACACATACCCATGTTTTCCCTTTGTTCATTTTCAAGACATCCCCATTTTCATTAAAGAAAGATGTTGGAGAGAAATGAGATTTTTTAGACCATGAAATGGGTACTGCCTTTCCATTGGTAATATATAGCCCTTCTCCTTTGCCTACTAACTCCACTTCTTTTCGCCCAGCAGTATCTTTAGGAATAGGGTATATTTCAGCAAATTGTACAATAATATTCTTGACGGCTAATTGTTCATTATTTTCAATATCAATATGAGGTTCTCCGAATTGATATCTTTTATACATGTGGCTGCCCTCATCAAATCGAAACTCTGATATTTGATAGCTTGAAAAAGGTAAAATCACATCAATGGCCGGTTGACCTTTTTCAAGTATAATTTCTTCTTCAGCAAAGTGAAAAACGGGTTTAAAATCGCTCTTTTTTTCTTTTTCATAGCCTACCATATCCCATGCATTTAAAATTTTCTCGGCATTTGTGTAGGCACTGTGCTCTTTCATTCCCGGCTTTTTATATCTTTCAGGATCTCTCCAAAACATTATTTCATCTAAATATGACAAACCTTCCAAATGATCAACATTCAATTCCTTAAAGGCTTTTTCTGCCTGAGGACTTCGTCCGTAGTGTACATATATTGCATCATGATCCAGTGCAAAGTCTAAATAATAATGCCTTGCACTACGAACAGGTCCTATTTTTGCAGCGTCGAAGTCTTGAAATACTGCCATTAATCTTGTAATTTCGCCCTCTACTAAGGTTTCATAAATAATATCCGCTTGAGATATGCCACTTTGCGGAAGAGCCTTTTTTAAATTATTGATCATGACAGCTACCGGTCTTCTTTTTGCTGCTTCTTCATCAATCCATAATCCTGTTAAGGGATTTATTGCTTTTCCTTCTGTAGACACTTTCTCTTCTTCAAAAGAAGTGTCCTCTTCAATTAATTCGGATGTTTGCTCATCCAGGGTGTTCAATGAAGTTTTATTACTACATCCGGCAATTAAAAATAACATAAAAGATATTACAATAATAAAT
>JAAYPH010000090.1 GCA_012519955.1 Candidatus Epulonipiscium sp. | reverse complement strand
CTTATATAATGCCTATCATTTTCATCAAATACTTGGCATTGGTTGTATTGGATTTTCCGGGTTTAATTTTATAATCGAAGTAAATTGTATTGTCCCTATAATATTCCGAGAAGTTATAGTTATCAATTCGAGGGTATATATTTGCCAAATTGCAAAGTTCCAAGTCATGGGTGGTAATGAGTCCGGCGACATTTAGCTCATTGAGTTTTGCAACCACCGTTTTAGCGCCGATAAGCCTGTCAACCGAATTGGTACCTCTGAATATTTCATCTATAAGAAAAATCATATTTGAATCGGTTTTTGCGGTTTCTATTATGATTTTTATTCGTTTGAGTTCAGCATAGAAAGTAGAAATGCCTTCGTTTAAGTCATCTACAATCCTCATGGAAGTCATAATTTTAAGAGGAGAAAAAGTCATCTCCTTTGCACAGACAAAACTTCCGGCTTGAGCCAGTACCAAATTAATTCCCACAGTTCTTAAAAAAGTAGTTTTGCCGGACATATTTGAGCCTGAAATGATAAAGATACTGTCATAAAGTTTAAAATCGTTATTCACTCTAGATTCATTAGGAAGCAGGGGATGTCCTAAATCCCTTGCTTCTATTGTTTTATTTTTATCGGAAATTGCAGGTAGACAAGTATTATTGCAGACACTTCCAAGGGTAGAAAAACTCATTAAACTTTCAAATTCACCCAAGGCAAGAAACCACTTCTCGGATAAATGGGCATATTTAGCTTTCCATGCTTCCAGCATAAAGGCACATTGATAATCCCACAATAAAAATACATTTAGAATAAAGTATATGATGAGGTTATTTCTTGTGCTGATTTTTGAGAGAATCTTATCTAAGTCTTTTATTGCCTGTGATGCAGAGTGCTCTGAGGTGCTAAGTTGAGCCTGAATTTCTTTGAGCTTTTCAGAATGAAACTTTTTGCTTTTAAGCGTTTCAATAACGGTGCCATAAGGGGCTAATTTATAGGATGTATTTGCAATTGTACCTAAATACATTTGGGTTTTTGGAAACCCCAAAGCCCAAAGAAGAGCCTGTATAAAGGCCAAAGTCGTACCAGTCAAATATAGAGCTTTTACCTTAAATATCAGCATAAAAGCAATCAATAAAACCGTTAGGACCGGAGCATATATTAAAAAGAATTTCAATGTTTTATTGGAGATAAAAGGATTGGCATCTTTAAGGTTATTCACAAGGTTCGGAGTAGAGGTATTATCCAACCCTATTTTTGAAAAATAATATTCCATCTGATTTGTAAATTCTATATCCTTACTGAGTTCTAAAATAGCTTCCTGCCTTTTTTGTATTTCTTCCTTCGTATAAGAAGGATGCAATAAGTCCTTGGCAAAGGCATGACGTCCGTACCAAGTATGGGTTCGATTGAGAAACTGAAATAAAGATTTTCTACCCACGATATCCAGGTCACAGACATAAGGATGCTCCGGATTAATAAATTCCTCACCGATATCCGAAAAACCATCCCATTTACCAGATATCCTGTCTAAATGTCGATTATTTATAGCGATAATTCCGCTTAAATAATCGATTTTTTCATGGAGTTTATCTTGATACATCCAAAACCCAATAAAAACAATAAAGATCCCCAAACTTGTCCCAATAAGAACCGGGGGAAACCCCTTAGTCAAAGCAGAAT
>JAAYPH010000008.1 GCA_012519955.1 Candidatus Epulonipiscium sp. | reverse complement strand
CCATCCGCTAAAAATAATAATGTTCTCATAATCCTCTTCCTTTCTAATGGGATATTATTATTTTTCCATAGTTTCTCTTATTATATCATTTTAAAGATTATTATATCAAAAATATTAATGCCAGACACTACAGTTATTCAGTAACTGAAGGGTCTGGCATTTTTTTAGCTTTTAATATTTAAATTGGTCTATAATTTGGTTCATATCCTCTGCTAACCTCATTAGGTTTTCACTGGCATTGGCGATTTGTTCCATAGATGCGGTCTGTTCTTCTACTGAAGCAGAGGCTTCTTCCGTTCCGGCAGCGTTTTCTTGAGAAATCGCTGATAGGTTCTCAATAATTTCGATAATCACATCTTTTTTACTTTCCATCATTTTATCGGATTCATTAAGAATGTCGATTACCTTTTTAGTATTTTCTATAGCTTCGGCAATACCATGGAATTTCTGGTTGGTTTCTTCTACACTTAACGTTTGGTCTTCAACAATCGCAGACATTTGATGCATTGTGGCAACTGCTCTTTCAATTTTTGAAGTTAAATCATTAATAATTAAGGATATCTCACCGGTAAATTCATCCGATTGCTCAGCTAATTTTCTAATTTCATCTGCTACTACCGCAAAACCTCGTCCAGTTTCTCCTGCTCTTGCAGCTTCAATAGCTGCATTTAACGCCAAGAGATTGGTTTGATCCGCAATGCCTTTGATCATCTGACTGGCTTTAAATATCTTTTCTGCACTTTCACTGACATTCAGCATAACTCCAGTAACTTCTTTTGACGCCTTTTCATTAACTTTTGTTTTTTCAACCAATTGACTGATATTCTTAATACCCTCTTCTTTTAGCCGTGTCACTTGGTCAACGGATTCATTGAGTTCTTCAAGTTTTCTTTGAACGTCGTCAATTAAATCCCCTAATTCAGAAATACTTAAAGCTGCATTTTCGGTATCCTTCGCCTGTTCAGTAGCTCCATTTGCTATTTCTTCTATTGCTTTAGCTACTTCGTCAGAAGCAGCTGATGCCTGCTGGCTGGTGGTTGCCAGTTCTTTAGACGATACAACTACCTCCTGTGCCATTGAGGAAATCTTTTGTATCAGAGTAACAAGATTCGTTTTCATTGTTTCTAATGACTTACTAATATTTCCTATTTCATCTTTTCTGTTTAGGTATTTATTGGTATCATCCTTGGCATCGAAAGTTAAATCATAGTCAGACAGTTTGTCAATGGATTTTGATATACTAATAATTGGTTTGGAAAAATTACCGCTTATGATACCTATAACGATTAATCCTATAACTAAAATAAGGATACTTATGATAAAGGTAATATTTCTAAGATTCGTTAAAGCTTGGTTGATTTCTCCTTGAGAAATGGTTAGTACAACATGCCAGCCTGTTTCAGAGATTTTTGAAAAATATGCGTATTGTTTTCCGGATCCATCATTAAACTCAAAAACACCCTGATCTTGGGTAAAAACCACATTACTCTTTGATGCCAAATCTTTATTCTCATCTTCAGTAATGCTAATTTTCATTACTTTTTCTTCTTCCTCTGCTGCAATATAAATGCCATTTGTATCCAGCAAATATGCTTTGCCTGTAGTTCCGACTTTTATATTCTTAATGATATCTTGCAAAACCTTTAAGTCCATATCACTTGTAACAACACCTATAAATTCATTGTTTTCATCGTATAAAGGTGCTGCTGCTGTAATCATAGTGATTCCAGATACTTCATCATAATAGGGGTCCGTCCATCTGACACCATCAGCGCCTATTGCCATGGTGTACCATTCCCAACTGGCATAATCGTATTCTGCATTGGAATAATCTTCTGTATATACAATCTTGTCACCGTCTTTATAACCATAAGGCCCGAAATACTTTATATCATCTTTATACTTATAATACTCAAACCATACACCATTGCCTAATGTTTCATTATTTGTCTTAGGGTAATTGGTCAATAATTCAATATAATCTTCCCTCGTTAATTCTCTTCCGATCGATTCTATTGTCTTTGCCAACCCGTAAACTACTTTTTTATTGGCTGCCAGATAATTTTCTATCTCAAGGCTAGTTGCTGTTACTTGGTTTTGAATTTTTGTGTCCATTTCCTCTTGGAGCAATTTTCTAAAATAAGCAAACGTGCTGCCTCCAAGTACCACACAAATGAGTAGTATAATCGTACCAAATGCAATGATGTTCTTAGCCTTATAGCTCCTAAACATAAGTACCCCCCCTGATAGACTTAATCGTAATTTGAGTGCAAGATGTTTATTCCGTTAATCCATATAGATTATTGATACTTTGATTCTACAACTTTAGTTAAAAAAATGCAATTTTTTAATCCGACATAATACGACATTTTAACAAAAAACTCCTTTGAGGTAAATACCTTGAAAGGAGCTTTTTATCAGATTTTAATTATTATTTATAAAACTGGCTTTTGTAGATCTTTGAAGAACATTGACTAACAGGTATGAAATAAAAGCATCTGCAAAATGATGAAGTACGGTACCTATACCAGTAATAACCAATAACTTGTACACATCAAAGCCTATAAATGGTATGACTACTAAAGCTTCAAGTAATCCATGCAATGGGGCAGTGATAATGGAAACCTTGCCGAAAGATACACCTTTTTTAATCAGAGTAGCTCCAGCTAAGCCTACAAATACATGCATAAAAGCTCTGGCTGCAACTACCACGTCTCCAAGGTTTAGAAAGAAACCTAAAGCAGAACCAAGCCCAACCATGATTGCAACCTCAGGACCAAATAGCATGGAAATAAACATAGGCACATGAGAACCAAGGGTAGCTGTAAAGGGTGGAATGACCACCTTAAAAAATACCGCAAAAGGTATTACAATTGCAAGAGAAGTAAGTAAGGCAGTTATAGTTAGCTTTTTAGTATTCACGGCTAAAACCTCCTAAAAAAATTTTTCTTATCATAACATATGTATATACACCTGTCAATGCTAAAAATTTTATTCTTTTCACAAAAAATCCCAACTTCAATCATCTAAAGTTGGGATTTTTGTATGATATGTACTTAAATATGAATTACATACTCAAATTGTATTTATCCAATATAGCCTGCATCCTTCCGTTTTCTTTTATTTCATTTAGACCTTTATTAAAGGACTGAAGGATCTTATCTCCATCGGGGTATTGCTTTGAAGAAATAATATAAAAATCATTTTGGAAAAGAGGCTTTTCAAGAATAGCAAAATCATTGATTTCATCTGGATATAATTTTCTTAACAACGCCCAGCCGGCGGCATCATTTTGCGGATAAAAATCGATTCTGCCCTTAGCAAGTTTATGAATACCATCTTCTTCTCCAGAAGCCCAGTCGACCGTAAGTCCTGCATCATTAAAAGGCTTCTCGTAAGAGTATCCTGTTATTCCTCCAATTGTATAGGGTTTTAATGTTTCAAGACGAGCAACGTCTATTGCGTTTAAATCGATCTTACTATTGTCTTTTCTATAAAACATCACTGTACTGTCAGGAAAAACTTTGTCAGAGTAATTATAGATTGCCGTTCGTTCTTCTGTATAGGCATATGGAAATGTTCCCCATGCTTCTCCGTTATGAACCATTTCCTCGCAACGTTTCCAGGGATAAAAACGATATTCTATCGGTACTCCTGCTTGCTCAAAAGCAGCAGTTACAATTTCTGTAAAAAATCCATAACCTTCTAAATTCTCTGATGTAAAAGGCTCCCATTCACCAATAACCAATATGACTTTATCTGTATTTTCATTCGTAGACTCTGTAGGCTTTTCAGTTTCTTCTGCAGCTTGTTTATCTTGAGATTCCCCTTGATTCGTTTCAGTATTTTGCTGCTTACTTAGTCGGGACTGAGACAATGCGTCCTCTTCACTTTTTCCGCCGCATCCACTAAATAGAATTAAAACAAGTATTGAAATAGTCACTAAAGATGTTACTATTCTGATGTTTTTTTTCATACTTTCACTCCTTTTGTTTAAGTTTATATAAGTTATTCATATTTAAACCTTGAAATAGATACAATTAATTCTTCTCCCATTTCTGCAAGTCCTTGAGAAGCTGATGAAATTTCATTCATCAAATTATGTTGCATCGCAATACTATTAGCGGTTTCTTCAGCTCTGGATTCAGACTCCCTGGATATTGCAGCTGCAGATTCAACTTTGGAAAGCGCAGTTTGACTCATCTCAACTTGACTTTTTGACTTATTATGTATTTTTTTAATAATTTCGGATGTACTTTTGGTGGATTCTAAAATATCGTTTAAGTCCTTCATAGCTTCTTTTCCCAGTACGATTCCATTTTCCATGGCTGCAGGTACTTTCTTCATGGTGGATACCGCTTCGTCAATTGCATTTAAAATAGCTCTGACATTCATGCGAATTTCTTCTGCTATTTCATCGGATTGATCTGCCAGCTTTTTGATTTCCGATGCAACAACCGTAAATCCTTTTCCATTTGTTCCGGCTCTATTCGCTTCTATGGCAGCATTAAAGGATAAGATTCTGGTTTTATCCGTAATGCTTGAAATTGCCTCTACGGATTGTGCTATTCCTTTGGACTTTTCTGATAAACTGTTAATGACTTGTCCTGAATAGGTTACCGTTTCATTGATCTCCTGAATCTTATGAATAGCAAGCTCTACGGTTTTGCTTCCTTCATTTGCTTTTTGGAATGCACCGGCAGACAGCTCGTCTGCATTTGAAACATATTCTAATATATTATTAGAGGTTTCTGTAAGATGGTTAATAATCTCCTGAACATCTTCAATTTGGCTTTTCTGATTCGATGCAGATAATTTAATGATATCACTGGAATCTTCGATGCTTTTCACAATTTCCTTTGAATTCTCTGATGAAGCGGTTAACTCTTCCGACGCTGCTGCCAAGGTATGGGCCGTCATGTTAATCTGTTTTACCATTCCGAGGAGCTGTTCCGTCATATCATTGAATTTTTGAGACAGTCTTCCGATCTCATCATTAGAGGCAACTTGGATTTTTACTGCTAAATTACCTTCCGCCACCTTAGAAGTAACATTCTCCAATTGTTTGATACTCTTTTCTAATTTTTTTGCAACTAAAAGCACAATAAGCCAGAGTATAAAAATAGTGCTTACTGTTTGTATGGCCGCAACAAATATTTTGCTTCTTAATTGATTGAATAAAAAGTGATTGGTTACGATGATTTCGACATAACCCAGTGTTTCATTATTTTTTTCTACACTCGTATCAAAAAATTCCAGCTTATGTCTTTGATAAGGAATGCCTTCTTTTTGATTGGAATAAATGATTTTTTCCTTGTTATCGAAAATATTGACTACTGCAACTTGCTCCTGCTGAAATAAAGCGTCACCAATTGCTTGAATATCTTCTATATTATAATTCCATAAGGGATTCGTCACTGCTAATTCAGATATAACTAATAAGGATTTCGTATTTTTTTCTTGGTCAGTTGTCAAATTGTTGTAGTCCAAAAAAAGATTAACGGACTGCGCAATAAATAAAATAATACATGAGAAAATAATAATTGGAACAGAAAACTTATGCCTGATGTGTTTAAATCCCCTCATAAGCATCCCCCTTTAGTAAAAAATATTTGTGTATCGACATTATACACCTATATTACGTAAAACTCAATAAATTATAAATATTACGCCGAATTTGAATATTTTTATATTTATACTGTAAACCTATCTAAATACTATGCTTAATGGTTTCACCACCAGAACTCTGATCTTGGGTTTGATTTTCAATAAAATAGACATAATAACTAATGAGTTAATTAATATGTAATAAGAAAGGAGCTTAATATATGGGCGACAGCCGTTCTTATGAAGAAATTAAAGATGATGCCATCGATAAGCAAAAACATGCCATCCAAGAACTTTTTAAGAATCATAATCCTGAATTGAAAGAAAAAATAATAGAAAGTATAACAGACAGACAAGAAATGATTGATTATATCGATACCCATATGGATCAATAATAATCTGCTTCACATAAGTAAAACCCCTAAATTAAAACATTCGTTTAATCTAGGGGATTATATTATATCTGCACGTTTTTCTCCCTTGCTTTTTTTAGCAGATACCTCTTTTTATACTTTATAGCAGCGAATTTTCCTATCTTATCAATAATATTAAAATTCACTACTCCTCCAATCACTCCAATAAACGGAATACCTTGAATGAATTTTGCTGTTAGCATTGCCTCCGATAGAATATGGGCTGTTCTGTTCATTTGGTCATCTAAAGTTATATCTATTTGACTTTGGGTATCGATTTGAGTTCCTAACTGATCGATTTGTTCACTGATTTCTTTTTTCTTTTCTCCATGGACCAATGCGCCGCAAATGATAAGAAGTATATATGTTTTCTCTTCATTACTTTCATAATCATAACCGTAGCTAAGGGCTATTTCATACATCGTTTTCATAATCATAGAGATAAGCAGAGGGATATCCGGTAAACCGATCCCAAGAAGCCCAAGCACCCCTCCCTCTAAAATCGTAAGGGTGGAATTAAGTCTTTTTGAGTGTTTAGCCGGGGTATCCAATCGTTTTATATATTTATTGCATAATTTCTTATCAATGGCATAGTTGTTTAGATCATGTTCCAGCTTGATTCTGTCTTTACTATAAGTTTTTTCGATATAAGTATTTCCCTTTTCAAAAACAAGCTTAAAGCTCTTTAAAAAGGCAGCTTCTAATGCCAGTTTTAATTTCTTAGGTATTTTCTCCTGAAGTTTATCCATAATAGGCGCTGTCTTTGATTTAAGTAACGTATTTTCTTTCTTGTTTAAAATTTTATTTTCTATTTTGTTCAGTCGTTTAAATTGTTTATTGAATTCTCGGTCCATATTGTACTCCTTCTTTGATATTTCTTTTAATATATTATACGTATTTTTT
>JAAYPH010000089.1 GCA_012519955.1 Candidatus Epulonipiscium sp. | reverse complement strand
ATTTTGCGTACGATGCTTGCATTTATATAGTTCCTTTTGTATCATCTAAATATAAAATTATTTTTAAAGACGGGTGTTGTAGATGCTAGAGAGGATTTATAAAATTATTAAAGAATATAATATGATACAAAAAGATAATAATATAATAGTCGGGGTGTCCGGAGGAGCAGATTCCATGTGTCTGCTTCATTTATTAAAAGAGGTATCCCAAGACTATCCCTTTAAAATAACCGCTGTACATATCAACCACGGAATAAGAGGTAAAGAAGCTGACGAGGACGCAGCGTATGTCCGTGATATCTGTAAAGCATGGGATATTCCCTGCTTTATATATACCATCGATGTGAAAAAAGAAGCCTCTAAAAGAAAATGCAGTGAAGAGGAAGCTGGCAGAGCCATTCGGTATGAGATGTTTGAAAAGGTAAGATTGGAGACCCATGGGGCCAAAATTGCAGTGGCCCATAACATGAATGACCAGGCGGAAACGGTGTTAATGCAGTTATTTAGGGGCAGCGGCATGAAGGGTTTAGGAGGCATTTCTCCGGTCAGAGGCAATATTATAAGACCACTGCTGCAGTTTACAAGAGATGAGATTGAAAACTATTGCATCCAACATCAGATCCATTATAGGCAGGATTACACTAATGCATTAAACATCTACACCCGAAATAAAATCCGCAACGAACTGATTCCTTTTATTAAAGAGAATTTCAATCCAAATATTGTTAAAACCTTATACAATATGAGCATACTGCTTAGAGAAGAAGAAAGCTTTTTAGACGAGCAGACCGAAAATCATCTTAAACTCTGTATCAAAGAAGAAAAAGATCAGCTTGTAATACTCGATAATAATTTATTTAACACCTATCATCCTGTTCTTAAAAAAAGGATAATCAGAAGAGTTATAGAAAGATTAAGGGGACATTTAAGAAACATCGACTTAAATCATATTTTGGATATCATTGAGTTAAGCACGAAAGGTACAGGAAAAAAGCTTTGCCTCCCCAATGATATTATTGTAAAAAGACAGTATGAAGATTTAATATTCCAGGTAGGAGAAGCTTCTTTTGATGGTTTTTGCTATGACCTTTCCATACCTTCAACCATATTTGTACAAGAATTAAAAGCTCAGATAGAAACAACCTTATTGGATCGAGAGAATTTTAACTTATCTCTTCAGAATACCTGTACGAAAAGTTTTGACTATGATAAAATAGAAAATGGTTTGCAGATTAGAACCAAGAAGCCGGGAGACCGTATTATCCTTAAAAACGGAACCAAAAAGCTCAAGGATTTTTTTATTGATGAAAAAATTCCAAGGGATGAAAGGGACAGCATTCCCCTGCTTGCAGACGGGAACCGTATTCTTTGGGTGATTGGCTATCGGTATAGCGATGCATATAAAATTACTTCATCAACCTGTAAAGTTTTACAAGTAAGGTGGATTCCTTTGACTAAAGATGAAGTATAAGATATAATGACATTTATTTTATTTGTTAAATGGGAGGAACATTGTAATGAGTCATCTAGATGTACTAATTTCAGAAGAAAAAATCAAAAATCGTATTAAGGAATTGGGGCAACAAATTACAAAGGATTATGAAGGAAAAGAAATTTGCTTAATCTGTGTTTTAAAAGGCGGCGTTATGTTTATGGTGGATCTTTCCAAAGAGATAGATCTTCCTTTAGAAATGGATTTTATGGCAGTATCCAGTTATGGTAATGAAATGACAAGCAGTGGCGTTGTAAAAATTATCAAAGACTTGGATGATCCTATAGAAGGCAAGCATGTCTTGATTATTGAAGATATTATTGATTCAGGCCGTACCCTTAGCTATTTAGTAAAAACATTAAACAATAGAAAGCCAGCAAGCCTTCGTATCTGTACGCTTTTGGATAAACCGGAACAAAGAATCTCGGATGTTCAAGTAGATTATGTGGGCTTTACCATTCCCGATGAATTTGTACTGGGTTATGGTCTTGACTATATGCAAAAATATAGAAATCTTCCATACATCGCAGTGATGAGGGAGACGGAAGAATAAGTATTGGGGCGCCTTTCTTGCACTCCCCAAATTAGTATGGTATCATAATTTGATGGCATAGTTTATAACTTGTATTAGGTGCCTAGTGTATTTTTAGACACAGGAAGGAGGAATGGGTTTGAAAAAATATTTTAAAGGGCTCAGCTTATATATGCTGATTTTTATAATCATCATTTTAGCTGTGATTTTTACTACAAATAGTATCCCTAATAGTCCTGAAAATCAAGTTACTTACGATCAATTGATTAAAAGGCTTCAAAATGAAGAAGTTAGAAGGCTGGATATTTATCCGGATGCCGATTCTAAAGGAGCAGAGGTCAAAGCAACTTTGATTAACGGAGATTTAGTTGTTATTAGTGTTCCCAGTGTGGATCACTTTATGGAACGTATTGAAGAATTTGAAGAAACCACGCAAATTGATACTTATCCGATTGCTCGTCCCAACTGGTTTGTGCAGCTTTTACCTTCCCTTGTAATTATGGTATTGGTAGTGATTTTACTGGTATTCATTATGCAGCAAGTACAAGGGGGCGGCGGCGGAAGCCGAGTAATGAGCTTTGGCAAAAGCCGTGCAAAAATGGTTGTAGATGATAAAAAGAAAGTTACTTTTAATAACGTAGCAGGATTAGACGAAGAAAAAGAAGAATTAAAAGAAATTGTGGACTTTCTAAAGCAGCCTAGAAAGTTTGTTGAATTAGGAGCCAGAATTCCTAAGGGCGTTCTTTTAGTAGGACCTCCGGGAACAGGTAAAACTCTCCTTGCAAAGGCTGTAGCAGGAGAAGCGGGCGTCCCGTTCTTTAGTATTTCCGGTTCCGACTTTGTTGAAATGTTCGTAGGGGTAGGAGCCTCCAGGGTAAGAGACCTCTTTGAACAGGCAAAGAAAAACTCTCCATGTATCGTTTTTATTGATGAAATTGATGCCGTAGGCAGAAGGCGGGGAGCAGGTCTTGGAGGCGGCCATGATGAAAGAGAACAAACTCTAAACCAATTGCTCGTTGAGATGGATGGTTTCGGGGTAAATGAAGGGGTTATCGTTATTGCGGCAACCAATAGGGCGGACATACTGGACCCAGCTTTACTTCGTCCCGGTCGTTTCGACAGAAGAGTTGTAGTAGGCAGACCGGATGTAAAAGGAAGAGAAGAAATCCTAAAAGTCCATGCAAAAGGAAAGCCTCTTGAAGAAGATGTGGACTTAAAAGTAGTTGCGCAAACAACTGCTGGCTTTACAGGAGCCGATCTTGAAAACTTACTTAATGAAGCAGCCCTGCTTTCAGCCAGAGAAAGCAGACGGGCAATCAATATGGAGACGATTCAAAAGGCTTTTGTAAAAGTAGGTATAGGTACTGAAAAGAAAAGCCGTGTCATTTCCGAAAAAGAAAAGAAAATTACGGCATACCATGAAGCTGGTCATGCAATTATCCATCAGGTACTTCCAGAGCTTGATCCGGTTCATAGCATTTCTATCATTCCTACAGGAATGGCGGGAGGATATACCATGCCTCTTCCTGGAGAAGATAAGATGTATATGACTAAAAAGCGTATGGAACAAGAAATTATTAGCCTTCTTGGAGGAAGAGCCGCCGAAAAAATTATACTGGATGATATTACCACCGGTGCTTCCAACGATATAGAACGGGCTACGGCTATTGCAAGAAATATGGTAACCAAATATGGTATGAGCAGCCTCGGCCCTATCCAATTTGGAGACGACAATGACGAAGTATTTATAGGCAGAGACCTTGCCCATACCAGAAATTATGGAGAAGAAGTGGCAGGAGCTATCGATAGAGAGATCAAAGCGATTATTGATAGAGCTTTTGAAGAAGCTCAGGCTATTTTAAGAAATCATATAGATATCCTTCATAAAACAGCACAGCTTCTAATAGAGAAAGAAAAAGTAACAGGAAAAGAATTTGCAGATCTATTTGCTAAAGTTGAAGAACAAGAAGAAAACTTAGAAATTTCCCAGGAAGATTTAGTAACTTCCCAAGAAGAAAATTTAGAGACTTCTGATGAAAACACTACAGTATAAGCTGTAGTGTTTTGTTTCAATACATAGATTAGGAGAGCATAGTATGAAATCAAAAATTCTGCAATTATTAAAGGACTCCGATGGATATGTGTCGGGAGAGGAAATAAGCAAAATTTTAGGGGTTTCAAGAACTGCCATATGGAAAGTCATTTCTCATTTAAAAGAAGAGGGATATATTATAGAATCTGTTACTAAAAAGGGCTATTTACTTCGGGAGACGCCTGATTTATTAACTGAAGACGAAATTTTATATAATCTGAACACCAAATGGTTGGGACAAAAGATATATCACCATCATCAAATCGACTCCACCAATAAAGAAGCCAAGAAACTGGCTGCTGCCGGAGAAAAAGAAGGCACCATCGTTATATCGGAGGAACAACTGGCTGGCAGAGGGAGACTCGGGAGAACCTGGGTTTCGCCCCCTCAAACGGGCATTTGGATGTCAGTGATCCTTCGTCCGCCCATTTCACCCGCAGATGCTTCTAAAATTACTTTAATCGCGGGCTTGGCGGTTTGTGAGGGGATACAAGCTGTAACAGGACTTCCGGCTCAAATTAAATGGCCCAATGATATTGTATTGCATAACAAAAAAATATGCGGCATATTAACGGAAATGAGTGCCGAAATGGAAAAAGTCAATTATATTATCTTAGGCATAGGCATTAACGTGAATATAAATTCCTTCCCCGAAGACATTAAAAATACAGCAACTTCTTTAAAAATAGAAGGGGAAAAGGACTATGACAGAAAAGAGATCGTAAAAGCCATCTTAACAAACCTTGAAAAATACTATGAAGCTTATTTGAATAAACAAGATCTGGAGGATTTGCTTGAAAAATATAAAAGACATTGTTTAACCCTTGGCAAAGAGGTAAAGATTATCCATAGAAATGAAGAATTTATCGGCAAAGCAGTGGACCTATCCGAAGAAGGAGAACTTGTGGTGGAAAAGCAAGATGGACAAGTTGTTACTGTTTTTTCCGGTGAAGTTTCTGTCAGGGGATTATACGGTTATATTTAGGAGAGGATCAAATGGAGAAAAAAGTGATATTTTCGGCTTCTTATTATACTCAAAAATATTATAGCAATCCGGAATTCGACGGTATTCCAACTGCTATCAGAAATGAAATTCGAATGATTTGTATTGCTTTAGCGGAAAAACTCCATGCCATTTTTACCATTGGATTCTATGAAGATGGTGAAGTGTATTTTGAAGCCAGGGCAGAAGAAAGCGATTATGATTTTGATGAAATAGGGGTCCCTTTGGAAATCAAGAGACTGGAATCCGAGCAAAGCGAACTGATCAAAATGCTTAGACTATGGTATAAAATATATAAGACGCCTGAAGGGGAAGTGCTCAAGGAAACCATTTTAAAAGAAACTGAAAAGAGAAAAAATAGCAATTGAATTTCTGACTATTTTTGTTATAATAAATGCCATAGCTGATATTTTTTATTATATAGTTTCTTATTATATTTAGGGCAGAGCAAGAAATTATATAATATTAAAATCAGACTATGAAAAAGTATCATATGATGCGTCTTGTATCCTTGTGGAACGAGAACGGAGGTGAAAAAAGTGAATCAAGCAGCAGTAGCAAAAAGAAGCTATACCCAAAAGCTTGTTTTAACGAGCATGCTAGTGGCGATTTCCGTTATTTTTGATGCCACTCCAATAGGCACTATTAGACTGCCCATCATTAGTGCAACCATTGCTCATGTTCCAACCATTATTGGAGGAATCATCGGAGGACCTTTAGTAGGAGGGATTGTAGGATTATCCTTTGGACTTGCGAGTCTAATCAGGAACCTCACACAGCCTACCAGCATATTATCCTTTGCCCTTATGAATCCATTAGTATCCATTTTACCGAGGGTATTAGTGGGCGTCATGGCTTACTATGGATATTATGGCATCCGAAAATTCGCGAATGATTCTATTTCCATTATAGGGGGAGCGATGATTGGAAGCTGCACCAATACGATTTTGGTTTTGGGAATGATGTATATCCTTTATGCCCAAAGAATCGTAGAAGCATTCAGTGCTGCAGGCAAATCAGGTAGTGCACAGGCGATTTTAATGGGTATTGCAGCAGCAAATGGAGTTCCTGAAATGACTGTGGCAGCAATTTTATCTGTTGTCATTGTAAAAGGACTAAAAAAAATATATAATATTTAAGAATTAATAAGCAGACACTAAAGTGTCTGCTTTTCCATATACTAATGAAAGAAGGAAAGCGCATGATATTAACTATTGATGTCGGCAATACCAATATTGTACTGGGAGCTTATGAGGGAGAAAAGTTAACCGCTTATTGGAGAATGACCACCCATAGTTATAAATCTTCCGATGAGCTGGGTATGTTTATATATGATTTATTACAGCACAATGGACTAAATCCTAAAGAAATGGAGCAAGTGGTTATTGCTTCAGTAGTTCCTGACATTATGTATTCGCTGGAGCATGGCATTAGAAAATATCTTTGCATTAATCCCTTAATCGTAGGACCGGGGATTAAAACAGGACTTAACATCAGAACGGATAATCCTAAGGAATTAGGCGCTGATAGAATTGTGAATGCCGTTGCAGCCCTCAAACTTTATGGAGGACCTGCGATTATTATTGACTTTGGCACAGCAACCACCTTTGATGTGATAGATCAAATGGGAAATTATATTGGCGGAGTTATTTCTCCGGGGATTAATATTTCTGCCGACGCTCTATGGCAAAGGGCGGCAAAATTACCCAAGGTAGAAATTCAAAAGCCTGAAAAAGTGATTGGCAAAAACACCATAGACAGTATGCAGTCCGGTCTGGTATACGGCTATGTTGGACAAGTCGATTATATTGTAAATCGCATTAAAAAAGAGATGAAGGCACCGGATACAAAAGTCATCGCAACAGGAGGCTTAGCAAAGGTGATTGCTCCTGAGTCTAAGACCATAGATGAAGTCAATGGATTTTTAACCCTACAAGGCCTTAGAATTATTTACGAAAAAAATAAGTAGGAGGATTCCATGAAAATAAAAGATGTAGTGATTCCAAATTCGGTTTTTTTAGCCCCTATGGCAGGGGTCACAGACCTACCTTTTAGACTTCTTTGTAAGGAAATGGGCTGTGGCTTAGTTTATACGGAAATGATCAGTGCAAAGGGACTGCTATACGAAAATGAAAATACCAAACAGCTTTTGGCCGTAGATGAAAGAGAACATCCCGTAGCTGTTCAGCTTTTTGGCTCTGACGCGAAGATTTTAGCAGAAATGGCAAAAAAGATTGAAGACAGTGATGTGGATATTATCGATATCAACATGGGCTGTCCAGCACCTAAAATCACAAAAAACGGCGAAGGCTCAGCCCTCATGAAAAATCCAAAGCAGATTGGGGAAATCGTAAAGGCAGTTTCGTCCGCGGTCAAAAAGCCTGTTACCATTAAAATCAGAAAAGGCTTTGATGACAATACGATTACAGCCATAGAAGTTGCCAAAATCGCAGAAGAAAATGGAGCAGCAGCCATAGCTGTCCACGGAAGAACGAGAGAACAGTTTTACAGCGGAAAAGCCGATTGGGATATTATAAGACAAGTCAAAGAAGCAGTATCCATCCCTGTCATTGGCAATGGGGATGTGGTAAGCCCCGAAGCTGCCAAAAGATTATTGGATGAAACCCATTGTGATGCCATTATGATTGGTCGAGGTGCCCAGGGCAATCCGTGGATTTTTAAAAGAGTACTTCATTATTTAGAAACCGGAGAGCTTTTAGAGGAACCCTCAGCACAGGAAAAAATCGATATGGCCCTTCGCCATGCCCGAATGCTTATAGAATTTAAAGGAGAATACATTGGGATAAGAGAAATGCGAAAGCATATCTCATGGTATACCAAAGGACTATTAAAGGCAGGAGTCCTTAGAAATAAGATTAACGAGGCGCAAAATTACGAAGAAATGGAAAAGCTTTTAAAAGATTATCTTGAGCAGTTTTAACAGGATCGCCATTATAAGCGATCCAGTTTTTGTAATATTTTATTTTTACCTTCATAGAATCATATATAAAGCAGGAGATTGGAATCAGAGGGGAGGAGGAGATGAAAAAGGTCGCTTATCTTCATTGGGCAAAAACATCGGACGAGATAGACTTAAGCCATAACTGGATCAAAAAACTGCCTTCCTTTTTAAAGGATAACTATATTATGAAATATTGTCCTCTTAAGATGAAAGAAATACCCTTATTAGAAACAGCTTTTTTCGAAGTACAGCTTCCTTATACCTTAGAAGAGGTTAATAAAAAGTCCGATCACTATATCCAAAAATTCTTGGATAGAGTAATGGAAGTTTTAAAAGAAAATAAAATCAAAATGATTTGTTTTACAGAAGAAGCCAATAATACATTTGAGTATTCTATTCCAAAATCAAAGGGAGAATATAGTAATCCTTTTTTTGTTTATGGGGGTATTTTAAAAGTTGCAGGTAAAACTTTACAACATACAAAAGTAACCATATTAGATGGACAAAATAAAACAACCGACTTAATATTATACTTAATCTATCCTCACGTAAACTACTTAAATATAGTAAGCGATTATCCAGAAAGATTTAAAGTAAAATCTGAAGAAATCTATGGGGATGTAGGATTAAATTTGCAGCTTTTGTCGCATAATAAAAAAATAGCCCTTGAAAAATCCGATGTGATTATAGATTGCAGAGATGAATTTCATACCGATTTCTACTATTGCAATAAGAAAGCGGTATATTTCTATATAGGGACCAACAAGGAAATAGTAAAAAATATAGTCATAAAATGCCCTCATCTCATGGTTATAGACGATTTTATACTTTCACTGCAAGGTAAAAAGTACTCCACTGCTTTTTGTGAAATGATTTGGTTTGCTTCAAAGGACTGGTTTGATATAATCGTATCTAAAGAATATACTTTAGAGGACTTAAAGCAAATTCATAAAGAGCTCCTAAGAGATGGCTGGAAGATAGAGGGTTTTTGCCGTTATGGCAATCTTATATAGAGCAGGAAGGATAAGATAGTCATAATATTGACAATATAATCGAGGTACGATATAATCCTAAGGATATGGGGATGAAACTTAAACTGATAAATACTTTAAATTAAATCAATTGTGAATGGAAAGGGAGTTGCTTTATGGCAGAAAAAAAAGTAGTTTTAACCTATGAAGGATTGCAGAATTTAGAAAATGAACTTCAAGAGTTAAAAACCGTCCGCAGAAAAGAAGTTGCGGAAAAAATAAAAGAAGCCAGAGGACAAGGGGATCTTTCTGAAAATGCGGAGTATGATGCAGCAAAAGAAGAGCAAGCAGAAATCGAAACAAGAATTGTAGAGCTTGAGAAGATTCTTCGCAACGCCCAAGTAATAGATGAAGATGAAGTCAATGTGGATGTAATCAATCTTGGCTGTAGAGTGAAGATTTACGATATGGAGTTTGATGAAGAACTGGATTATGCGATTGTAGGCTCTACAGAAGCAGATCCATCAGAAGGAAAAATCTCCAATGAATCTCCAGTCGGGGCTGCTTTAATAGGCCATAAAGTAGGAGATGTTGTTGAAGTTGAAGTACCTGAAGGAAAACTGGAGTTTAAAATACTTGAAATATATAGATAATATAATAAGAAACGAGCTAAGGAGGAAGTCGGATGTCGGAAGAAAACCAACTCCATTTAGAAACGGAAGAACAGGATCTAAATGAATTATTAAGAATTAGAAGAGAGAAGTTAAGTGAGCTTCAAGAAAAGGGAAAAGACCCCTTTAAATTAGTAAAATACGATGTAACCCATCACAGCGCAGACATTCATAATAACTTCGAAGCAATGGAAGGACAAATCGTTTGTGTAGCAGGCCGTATGATGTCAAAACGTATCATGGGAAAAGCTTCGTTCTGTGATGTACAAGACCGTCAAGGCAGAATCCAAATTTATGTTAGAAAAGATGGCATCGGCGAAGAAGCCTATGAAGAATTCAAACGTTTTGATATAGGTGATATCATAGGCGCTAAGGGAGAAGTATTCAAGACCAAAAAAGGAGAAATCTCCATCAAAGCGGATGAAGTTGTATTGCTTTCAAAGAGTCTTCAGATTCTGCCTGAAAAATGGCACGGACTAAAAGATACGGATCTTCGTTACCGTCAAAGATATCTTGACCTTATCGTTAATCCTGAAGTAAAAAATACCTTTATTAAGAGAACTGCGATCATTAAAGAAATAAGAAAGTTCTTAGACGATAGAGAGTACTTAGAAGTAGAAACACCAGTCCTTCATACGATTCCTGGAGGTGCTGCAGCAAGACCATTTATTACGCACCATAATACATTAGACATAGATATGTATATGAGAATTGCTCTTGAACTTCATCTAAAACGCCTTATTGTCGGCGGAATGGAAAGAGTATACGAAATTGGCCGTGTATTTAGAAATGAAGGAATGTCCGTAAGACATAACCCTGAATTTACCCTTTTAGAATTATATGAAGCCTATACAGATTACTATGGTATGATGGATCTAACTGAAAACCTTATTCGTACCGTAGCAAAAAATGTATTAGGAACTGCAAAAGTGACCTATGGAGAACATGAAATCGATTTAGAAAAGCCTTTTGCAAGATTGACTATGGTTGAAGCCGTAAAACAATATGCCAATATAGATTTTGATGAAATCCATACCCTGGAAGAAGCAAGAGCACTTGCAAAGAAACATCATATTGAATTTGAAGAACGTCATAAAAAAGGAGATATCCTCAACCTGTTCTTTGAAGAATATGTAGAAAAGAACTTGATTCAACCTACCTTTATCATGGATCATCCGGTAGAAATATCTCCTTTGGCTAAGAGAAAACCTGATAATCCTGATTATACAGAAAGATTTGAGCTCTTTATCACTGCCCGCGAATTTGCCAATGCTTTCTCAGAGCTTAATGACCCAATCGATCAGAGAAAGAGATTTGAATATCAGGAAGAATTAAGAGCGGCAGGAGACGAAGAAGCGAACATGATTGATGAGGACTTCTTAACCGCCTTAGAATATGGTATGCCGCCAACAGGAGGCTTGGGAATCGGAATCGATAGACTTGTTATGCTCCTTACCAATTCCTACTCCATAAGAGACGTCCTTCTATTCCCAACAATGAAACCAAGAGACTAAAAAATAAGTGATGAACTTAGAGTTCATCACTTATTTTTATATATAGGAAATTCCTCCGGATTTTCTATGTAATAAAAAGGCCATCATATTAAGCTAAGGTTAAACATATAATAAAGAAGACGAAATAAAAATATGTCGAATCAAGAAGATTTATATGATATAATGAGACATGGCATATAGAATGATGGATAAAGGTGGAATATAGAAATGAAGAAAAAAGGTTTCAAAATTTTAGCGCTGGGAATATTTTTAAGTATTATTGCTATAGGCATTGGAGGATGTTCACTGCAAAAATTAGGACATCTTGATTTTAGAAAAAATGCAGAAGCAGGAGATAAGAGCATTACAGATAAAGATGGAGATGTGAAAAAAAGTTCAATACTTTCCTTTGATGCTTATATGCCACAGCCTCCAATTAACTATGCTGCTTTTTTGGAACCGAAAAAACTAAAGGCCATATACGTTACAGGCTGGAAAGCCGGTATTCCCCAATATATAGACGAGCTTGTTGAAATTGCAAATACCACAGAAATTAATGCCATGGTTATAGACGTAAAAAGCGACGATGGATATATTACCTTTGAAGCCGATGTGCCTATTGCCAAAGAAATCGGAGCAACCGAAAGAGTAGGCATTAAGGATATTGAAGGTTTAATGGATAAGCTAAGAGAAAATAATATTTACCCCATTGCACGGATCGTAGCGTTTAAAGATCCCTATTTAGCCGAAAAAAGGCCTGATTTTGCTATTAAAAATCAAGACGGCAGTATTTTTCGTGCGAAAGGCATTGCATGGGTCAATCCTTATAATAAAGAAGTATGGGATTATGTTTTAGATATTGCTAAAGAAGCTGCCAGAGTAGGGTTTAAAGAAATCCAATTTGACTATATCCGATTCGATACCTCGGCAGGAATGAAATCTGTTAATTTAGGACCTTTGGCCGAAACAAAGACTAAGACAGAGATCATTACCGAGTTTACCGAATATGCAGTAAATGAACTAAAACCTTTGGGTGTTTTTGTATCAGCGGACGTTTTTGGAACCATTATTACCAGTAAAACCGATGCAGATATTGTAGGCCAGGATTATGTAGAAATGGCAAAACACCTGGATTATATTTGCCCCATGGTATATCCTTCCCATTATGCCGATGGCTCTCTTGGAGTTAAATATCCCGATTTGCAGCCCTATGAAATAATTTTGGCTGCGATGAAAGCTTCAAACGAAAAACTTTCAGCAATACCTGAGGGAGAACATCGGGCGATTGTTCGTCCCTGGCTTCAAGATTTTACAGCCACTTGGATTGCTCATTATCAACCTTACGGTCCTAAACAGCTTAGAGAACAAATTCAAGCTACCTACGATGCAGGTTTAGAGGAATGGATTTTATGGAGTCCTTCCAATCGCTATTCCGTAGGAGGCTTGCTTCCAGAATAAAATATCATTATAAATAAGCAGAAAATTAGTATTAATTTCTGCTTATTTATTTTATACAAAAAATTTTTAAAAAATGACTCAAATTTGTTAGTTATTATGTTATAATAAATAAGCACTAAATAATACAAATAATTGTAGGAATATTGAAGGGTTTTTCCAAAAAAAGGAGAATATACTGTATAGTATTTAAAAAGAGGTGATATATGCTTGATAGATGAAGAAAAAATAAAGTTAATGTCTAAGTTGGCCATTTATGAGAAGAATTACGGCAATATCGATGGGAAGATTAACGGATATTATAAATCCGACTATGTTTATGTACAGAACTGGTGGACCAGACTTTCTGTAACCATTGCCGGGTTTTTTATTATAGGTTTAATCTTATTCTATAAAATCTTTGTAGAGAAGGTAGATGTTTTTAGTATAAACTATAAAGCTTACGGAATCTGGTTAGGAAGTATTATCGTTGTACTTCTTATTGTATATTCAGTTTTATCTTCCTATGTCCATGAGAAAAGGTATAAAGCCTCAGAGGAAAGAATCAGAAATTATTTACAAATGCTAAGACAGCTAGATGAACATAAGTTGTCCGTTCAGCAGGAGGAGGTAAAGAAAGAAGCTTATGAACCAAATTTACCAAGTACGAGAGATGATCATCAGCTATTATAAACGCTATGAAAGGATTATATTCCCTATACTTAGATTTATCGCATCCTTTATTATTTTTCTATTTATAAGTAGAATGGGTTATGCCACAGTACTAACCAAGCTGCCTGTAGGGATTTTATTTGGGATTATTGGAACGATTATTCCAGCTCAATGGTTTTTCCTGCTTGTCATTTTTTTGGTATCGACTCATCTAGCGTTTGTTTCGATCGAGGCCGCCGTATTAGTATTTCTTTTCTTAATTATTATTTATCTTTTGTACATTAGGATGTTTCCTAAGCAAAGTTTATTGATGTTAGCGCTTTTATTAGGGTTTGCCTTTAAAATACCTTTTGTCGTTCCATTATTTGCGGGCTTATATGTAGGGGTCAGCAGTATTGTTCCGATTGCTTTCGGGACTTTAATATGGTACTTTATTCCCCATATTCAAATGCTGATTAATATGAAATCGGGAGAACTATTGGATATCCCCAATGTACTGGCCAAGATGTATGTTTCCACCATTCAGTGGGTGACAAAAGACCAAACGGCCATAATCACAATTATAATCTTTTCCCTGGTGATTATAGCGGTTTATTGTATCAGCAGATTTTCTTTTGACTATTCATGGTATGTAGCCATAGTCATTGGAGCAGGGATTAATATTATAGGCTTTTTAGTTGCGCTTTTGATTGTAGATATGGATATTAATATACTCGGAGGCTTGCTGTCCAATATCATTTCCATGCTTCTTATGTTTCTAGTCCAATTCATGCATCGGGTTGTGGACTACTCAAGAGCTGAAAAGGTACAATTTGAAGATGAAGAAAATTATTATTATGTTAAAGTGATCCCCAAAATTATCTTAGAAAAACCTAAAAGAGAAATTAAACGCATTGTAGAAGAAACACCTAATATAATAGAAGATCCAAATGGTAACCAACACTAGCCGCAGAAAATTCTGCGGTTTTTTTATTGTATAGGAAATTCCTCCGGATTTCCTATGTAAAAAACTTCGGGCAGAATGCCACTCGCCCGTATTGTATTTTACCGGCTTTGACAATCACGCTCGGTGCGCGAGTTTCTCTTGCGAAACTCTTTCTTGCATTTTGAGATAAACTATGTTATAAAATCATAAAAACAAATTCGGAAGTGATATGATGGATTCAACGGTCAGATACTTTGAAAATATATGGATTGAGCCTCCTATGGGCAGAATTTTATACCGTTTGGGATATAAAAAGACGAAAACCAAATTAGATGACAATCAAAGAGAGCGGATAGAAGAGCTTATTTGGCAAGGCGTAAGCCACTGCCACCCAAGGGGCGCTTTTTTAATATTGCCAATAACCAAGCGAACGGAAGACAGCATTACTATAGGTAGACATTTGGTTGAAAGCAAAAGTTTGACGGAACTTTTAAAAAACAGTGAAGAAGTCGCCCTTATGGCCTCTACCATTGGAGATGAGATTATTCATGCCATAGAACAGGAGATCAAACAAGAAAACTCGGTAAAAGCCGTTATATACGATTCCACTGCCTCTCAAATAGCAGATAAAACCGTTGCCTGGGTGATGGATTTTATTAATAAAAGCCTTCAAAAAGAAGCAAAAGAATTAACTTCCATGCGATTTAGTCCTGGATACGGGGATTTGGATTTAAAATACCAGAAGATATTTTTTGAAGAACTTAAACTAGAGAAATTAGGCATTCGCTTAACGGAAACATACATGATGACACCGGAGAAATCGGTAACCGCCATATGCGGAGTAGAAAACAGGGTAAGGAGAGAAGATCAGTAATGGACAAAGTGGCATTTCATAAACTTCTTAAAGAAAGAATTCTTATTTTAGACGGTGCTACCGGCACACAGCTTCAAAAGAAAGGCATGCCAAAAGGCGCATGTCCTGAACAGTGGATATTAGAAAATCCTAATGCCATATTAGAGATACAAAAGGATTACAAAGAAGCGGGCTCAGACATTGTGTATGCGCCTACTTTTGGAGCGAACCGATGGAAACTTAAATCCTTTGGACTAGAAGATCAAGTAAAAGAAATCAATATCAAGCTCGTTCAATTATCACGGGAAGCAGTTGGAGAAGATACACTGGTTGCAGGAAATCTTTCGCCTACGGGGGAATTTATTAAACCCTTTGGAGAAAAAGCTTTCGAAGAAGCAGTAAATATATACAAAGAACAGGTACAAGCCCTTTTAGATGGGGGCGTTGATTTGTTTGTAATTGAAACCATGATCGACATTCAAGAGGCAAGAGCAGCTCTCTTGGCTGTCAAAGAAAGTACTGACCTGCCTGTTATGGTAAGTATGACCTTTGGAGAAGATGAAAAAACCTTAACCGGAACCGACCCAATTACTGCCGCCATTACCCTGGAGGCCTTAGGGGCAGACGCCATTGGATGCAACTGTTCCACAGGACCAGAAGATATGCTTCCTATTCTTAAGAAGATGAAAAGTGTTCTAACAGTGCCTATTTTTGCAAAGCCCAATGCAGGGCTTCCGGTGATGAAAGACGGAGAGATTTTTTACGATCTAGGACCGATAGAATTCTCAAACTTTATAGATGAGTTTATAGAAGCAGGCATCAACCTTATAGGAGGATGCTGTGGAACAACTCCCGAATACATTAGACTTCTTAAGGAGAAGACGAAAACGACGCCTCCTAAAATGTGGCTTAAAAATAAAAAAAGTGCCCTTACATCCGTAAGAAGAACGGTATTTATGGGAGAAAATATACCATTAGTCGTTGTAGGGGAGAGAATCAATCCTACAGGGAAGAAAAAGCTGCAGCAGGAACTTCTAGAGGGCAAGCTCTCGGAAGTAAGACGATTTGCCTTAGAACAGCAGCAAAAGGGAGCAAATATCTTAGATGTCAATGTCGGAATGCCAGGTATTGATGAAAAGAAGGTTATGGTGAATGTGGTAGAAAACCTGTCTACCCTTAGCGAACTTCCTCTATGTATAGATTCCTCCAGCCCTGAGGTTATAGAAGCAGCCCTTAGAATTTATCCCGGCAGGGCACTTCTAAACTCTATTTCGGGAGAAGAGAAAAAGTTAGAAAAGCTTCTTCCTATTGCCGCTAAATACGGAGCAATGTTTATTGCCCTTCCTTTAGATGACAAGGAAGTACCCAGCACTGCCGAGGGACGTATTAAAATTATTGATAAGATTTTAGAGGAAGCAAGAAAAGTAGGCTACGGCGCGCAAGACATGGTGGTGGACGGCCTTGTGATGACTGTATCCTCCGATCAAAAGGCGTCTATCGAGACTTTAAAAGTCATTGAATATGCCGCTAAGCATTTAAAAACCTCTTCCATTTTAGGATTATCCAATATATCCTTTGGACTTCCTGAAAGGAAATGGCTCAATTCAGCTTTTTTAATGATGGCAATGGCTAAAGGCCTTAATATGGCTATTGCTAATCCCAGCAGCGAAAATCTGATGGAATTAAAAATGGCAGGAGATGTCCTTATAGGCAGGGATGAAAACTGCAAAAACTATATTGATTATTTCGGGCAATCAAAAGCTACCCCTCAAAGCTCAAACGACAAGCCTAAGGAAGAAAATACATCCACCAAAATTTATAACGCTGTATTAAAAGGTGAAAAAGAAGACATAGAAGGCTATATCAAACAAGCTTTGGATGAAGGCATGAAGCCTTTTAAGATAGTAGACGAGCTTTTAATTCCGGCTATTAATAAGGTAGGGGAATTATACGATCAAAAAGAGTATTTCCTCCCTCAGCTCATTTTAAGTGCAGAAGCCATGAAAACCGGATTTAATTATTTAGAACCCCATCTTCTTAAAGAAGACAGCAACAGAAAAAAGACTAAGGTGATTATTGCAACGGTTAAAGGGGATATCCATGACATCGGCAAGAATATCGTTGGACTCATGCTTAAAAATTATGGATTCGAAGTTATTGATTTAGGAAAAGATGTGCCAAAAGAAGAAATCCTGAAACAGATAAAAGAGCAGGATGTACCCATTGTTGGATTATCCGCCCTTATGACGACTACCATGGGAGAAATGGGCGTTGTTATTGATGCTGCAAAGAAAGAAGGGCTTCAAACCAAGTTTATGGTGGGGGGAGCCGTTGTCACCAAAGAATTTGCCGATGAAATCGGAGCCAATGGCTATGCAGAGGATGCTATTGCAGCAGTGCGTTTAGCCCAACTTTTAGAACAATAAAGAGGCGGCCATAGGCCGCCCATTTACTTATAAAATTTAATATACATATGGATCCTCACCATCGTCCTGACGATTTCTTAATTGATTCCTGATTTTTATAACACCTTCCACATTGGCAATTAACTCTCCGGCCATTTCTACTTCGTAGCGATGGTCAACCAATCCTTCCAAGGTAACCACTCCATTTTTTACGATTGGGATAATGGAGTGCCTGTCTAAATCAGAATCATTAAGTGCCTGTTGGACCATGCTTTTTAAAAGTGCATCATCGTACATTTCTTCGGCAGTTTCTATGTTTAAATTGCTTACAACATCCTTTAATCCGATGGTCTGTCTTGTGACTTCCAGGGCTTTAATTTCGTCGGCCAGCGTGTTCACATTTCCTACCAGAGTGGCAGAGCCACCTTCTACCTGTACACTTACACTTTTAAGGCGATCAGCAAATTCACAATGACGCAAATTATCTTCTGCTTGTTCTTTAAGCTCTTTATCCGATATATTTCCGTTCATCGCAATGGTTAAATTATTTTCAAAACGAACCTTGGGAACATAATTTTGAACGACTTTTTCTGCTTGTATTTTATCCGCCAGACAATCTACAAAGCCTGTCAAATACACAGTTCCATCGGTGGCATGAATATTAAGATCAATCACCTGATGCTTTAAATTCTCTCTAAGAGCAGTCTCTATAGTGTGAACCAACTCATTGTCTCTATCCATAAAAATCTCCTTTCGAATGCCTACAATAAGGTTTTTACATAGTATTTCAAAAAAAGAAGGAATTTATGCCGACTTTAACGTATAAATAATATAGATAAATAAATGACAAGCTTAAATGTATAAAAAATTTGTATAATTTACCATATTAAAATTAATTGCAAAAGATTTAGCAAATACTTATAAAACATGATATAATTAAAAATAACATTATAGTTAAAGAGGGGTAATCAGGTTGAGCTCATTAAAAGATATTCTTTCACAATTAAAATTGTCTGTTATGAATATCCCCCATATTGGTATAGTTGATATTATCGACATTCTTATTGTTGCATATCTTATTTATATCGTCATTACATGGATTAAGGATACTAGGGCATGGGCTCTTTTTAAAGGGCTTTTTGTAGTTTTTTCAGTTGCTATTATTGCGTATGTCTTTCATTTAAATACAGTATGGTGGATTTTATCCAATGCAATATCCGTAGGGATTATTGCTGTATTTGTTGTTTTTCAACCTGAATTTAGAAGAGCCTTGGAACAAATTGGACGAGGGAATTTATTTACTTCTTTTATGATATTTGAAGATCAAAGAGAAAAAGATGAGGCAATTTCAAAAAGTACAATAGAAGCTATCGTTAAAGCTGTAGAGCATATGTCAGAGTATAAAACAGGAGCCCTTATTGTCATAGAAAAAGATGTAAAACTTGGAGATTACGAAAGAACGGGCATTATGATCGATGCTATCGTTACTGCTCAGCTGCTTATTAATATATTTGAGCATAATACACCTCTTCATGATGGGGCAGTTATTAT
>JAAYPH010000088.1 GCA_012519955.1 Candidatus Epulonipiscium sp. | reverse complement strand
TTTAATACCTGAATGCCTGTCGTGATGTCCAATGCCCCCGTAGGTTCATCACATAGTAGAATCTCAGGATTTTTAGCAATAGCCCGGGCTAAAGATACCCTTTGTTGTTGACCTCCCGACATTTGAGCCGGAAAATGGTCGGCTCTGTCTTCTAAACCTACTTCCTTTAAAACATCTTCCACTTTTAGTGGATTCTGAGCAATCTCTACAGAGAGTTTAACATTCTCATAGGCAGTTAAATTAGGCATGAGGTTATAAAATTGAAAAACGAAGCCAACAGTGTTCCTTCTATAAAGAGTTAATTCTTTTTCTGAGGCGCCATGAAGACTTTGGTTTTTATAGTACAATTCACCCGAAGTAATGGTATCCATGCCTCCAATTAAGTTTAACATGGTACTTTTCCCCGATCCGCTGGGTCCAAGGACAACGACAAATTCCCCCTCATTTATTTCAAAACTGGCATCTTTTAAAGCTTCCACCGTTACTTCTCCCATTTGATATACTTTTCTTAAGTTCTTTGCTCTTAATAATAATCCCATTTTGACACCTCCCATCGAATTATGTATATATTGTTTCCCTCTTTATATCGTCGAGTGACTAACTACATTGATTTAGTCAAAAAAAATTGCATGGTTGTTTTGTGTATCGTCTTCCTTTAAAAATTATGAATTATAATAAGAGTATATTTCATATTTTTATAATATACCTCATCATTGCATATGTCAATATACTTATGAAATATTAAGTTGATTTATTTCATAATTTCTATTATGCTATTAATGAGGTGAATAAGATGAATGGTTTTGAACTGCGTAAGAAAAAAAAGATGGAAAGTATTCTCCTTGCTGCAAGAGAACTATTTTGCCAAAAGGGAATTAAAGCTGTAACCATTACAGAAATTGCAAAAAAAGCACAGGTGTCTCCTGTCAGTATATATAATTTCTTTGAAAGCAAAGATAACTTAGTGAAAGAAGTCGTTTTTTCAATTATGGATGAGCAGATGAAAGTCTACGAAGAATTGCTGGACAGCGAGCTTCCATTCAAAGAAAAATTTGAAAAAATGGTTTTTATGAAAATGGAGGCTGTTGAACAATTCAGCTCTTTGATTTTACAATCGCCCATATGGAATGAGCCTTTTACTCGAAATATTATTAACCACTTTTATGAAACAAAGACGATTCCCCTAACAAAAAAATTTATTGAACAAGGAAAAAAGGAAGGCTTTGTAAATCCTGATATTTCTACAGAGTCTATTGTATTATATGTAGATATGTTTAAATCTCTATTGGAGCGGCCGATGATTTCAAAACAAGAAGCATATGATTTGATTTATCTTTGTTTTTTTGGTCTTTTAGGTAAAACTACATCTATGGAACTTTAAGTACTTTCGTATGAAAGTGCTTTTTTATTTAAAAAGAATGAGTTTAGTAAAATATATACCTAACAAATGCATAGGATAAAAAATATAAAAAACATATTTATTCATCTTGATATTGAGTTTGGTATGCCCGTAGATCAATGGAATACTGAATACCGCAAAGCCCTGGATATGATTGGATAAAAGAGGTATGCTTAAGAAAATACCTGTAACGATCGCAGAAAGTTCTCTTTGATTTCTAAAAATATAAAATAAAACCATGAGTAAAATTCCCTGCAGACCATAGCTGAAATCTCCCAAGGATACAAGGATCAGTAATATCGTAACAATAAACCATTTCTTTTCCTTTAAAAAATGAATTATGAGCAATCCCATAAGCAAGGTAGGAAAAATATTAAGCTCATACCACGATAAATCGAACGCCAGGACATAAAAAGGCTGCGAGAGTACACTAAAAATCCCTAACCTTATGGCATATTTGATGATATTGCTGGTATATAAAAACCCTACTACGATACAGTAAGCAAATAAAGGAAAGGATATTCTTCCAATAATCCTCAGCACGATCATATCTGGAAAGAATACATACCCTATATGGTCAATCAGCATAGTAATAGCAGCAACAATTTTTAAGAAATTTGTATCAAGATTAGAACTTATCTTGGGCTCTAAGGTATTTTCATAGATCATCTTAAATACTCCTTATTCTCATCTATATAAAATAATGACTAAAAAAGAAGGCATTTCGTTAAGATTTTTTATGCAATAATAATGATAATACTTTTTATTTGAGAATCGTTCTTGACATTGTTATTATTATATAGTATTATTTCTATATTAGCACATGACAGCTAGTTAGTATACTTAAACATCTTAATCCCCCCTCTTTAAATGTTTAAAAGCAGCTCAATCTTTGAGCTGCTTTTATTGTTCCCCTAATGCTTCACTTATATCTCTTTTTAACCCATTTAAAGGCCAAGGTCAATAAAACATATAAACAGATCACAACCAGCAATGTTATTAATCTTTCCAGTCTTGAGCCGTCTGCAAACAATACAGGACCTAATCCAAAGAAAGTCACAACTATAAAACCAATAATAATCACGATATCAAGAACAATTTTCATTAAAAAAATACTCCTTTTGTTTTATAAATTCATACGGCATATATTTTTAATATTTACAACCAGAAAGAAAATTATTTATCACTGCTCTTTCTTCTACTTTTTAAATATCTCACTCTGAACCAACATACCATTACAACAGCAGATACTACAAAAAACAGAAAAGAAATAACAAAATCTCCTTTCTTAAAGGTATACACAATCATAGCTCCAAAAGCAATGGTCAAAACCGCACATAAAGCAGAAAACAATATATATCGTAAATTCGCTTTTGCTTTCTTATTGGTTGCTTCCTCAACCGCATCTTCAATAATAAAATTTAAAATGATATCAACAACTTCAAACACGATATCCAGCATTTTCAATTCCCCCTTGAGGAGAAATACTATACTTTATATCTTTTGTATATGCAATAAATTTTTAATTTAGTCAATAGTTTTTCTAGAAAGAGTTACGCTTGCGAAACTCTCGCGCCGAGCGCAGTCGGCAAAGCCGACAAAATACAATATGCGCGAGTGTGCATCCTGCCAGGAAGGTTTTTTATTGCATAGGAAATTCGGAGGAATTTCCTATGCAATAAAAAAAGAGGACTTCTCAAATCGTCCTATGACTTGAGAAATCCCCTAAAATAGAGTCTTTTCTTAGAACTTGCCAGCCTTAGCTGCTTCTTCAATTGCAACTGCTACAGCAACGGTAGCACCAACCATTGGGTTGTTACCCATTCCGATAAGTCCCATCATTTCTACATGGGCAGGTACAGAGGATGATCCAGCAAATTGAGCATCAGAGTGCATTCTTCCCATTGTATCTGTCATACCATAGGAAGCTGGTCCTGCTGCCATGTTGTCTGGATGTAAAGTTCTTCCTGTTCCACCGCCGGATGCAACAGAGAAGTATTTTTTGCCTTGTTCTGTACATTCTTTTTTGTAAGTTCCTGCTACAGGATGTTGGAATCTGGTTGGGTTTGTAGAGTTACCTGTGATGGATACGTCTACACCTTCATGGTGCATGATTGCAACGCCTTCTCTAACATCGTCTGCACCGTAGCATCTTACTTTTGAACGTTCACCATTGGAGTAAGCTGTTTCTTTTACGATGTTAAGTTTTCCTGTGTAGTAATCAAAAGTAGTTTGAACATATGTAAATCCGTTAATTCTTGAAATAATTTGAGCTGCATCTTTTCCAAGACCGTTTAAGATAACTCTTAAAGGTTCTTTTCTAACTTTGTTTGCTGATTTTGCTATACCGATAGCACCTTCAGCTGCTGCAAAGGATTCATGTCCTGCAAGGAAAGCAAAGCATTTTGTTTCTTCCTTAAGAAGCATTGCTCCAAGGTTTCCATGTCCAAGTCCTACTTTTCTGTCATCAGCAACAGAGCCTGGAATACAGAAAGCTTGAAGTCCTTCTCCTATAGCTTTAGCTGCTTCAGATGCAGTGGTGCATCCTTTTTTAATTGCAATCGCTGCTCCGGCAATATATGCCCAACATGCATTTTCAAAGCAGATTGGTTGAATATCTTTTACGATTTTATAAACGTCTATTCCTTTTTCGTCACAAACCTTTTTAGCATCTTCGATAGAAGCTATTCCATATGTATTTAAAACAGAATTAATCTGATTTATTCTTCTTTCATATCCTTCAAATAAAGCCATTTCCTCATCCTCCTAATCTATTATTCTTCTCTTGGGTCGATTACTTTTGCAGCTTCAGCAAATCTTCCATATGTACCTGTAGCTTTCTTTAATGCTTCAGCAGGCTCAGTACCTTTTTTAATCATTTCCATCATTTTTCCAAGATGAATGAATTCATAGCCAATGATTTCGCCATTTTCATCTAAACCTGTTCTTGTAACATATCCTTCTGCCATTTCTAAGTATCTTGGACCTTTGGATACAGTGCTGTACATTGTACCTACCTGGCTTCTAAGTCCTTTACCTAAGTCTTCAAGCCCTGCCCCGATTGGAAGTCCACCTTCAGAGAAAGCAGTTTGGCTTCTGCCATATACGATTTGAAGGAATAATTCTCTCATTGCAGTGTTAATCGCATCACAAACTAAGTCTGTATTCAGTGCTTCAAGAATTGTCTTTCCTGCTAAGATTTCTGCAGCCATAGCAGCAGAGTGAGTCATTCCAGAGCATCCGATGGTTTCTACTAATGCTTCTTGGATCACTCCATCTTTAACATTAAGAGTCAATTTACATGCGCCTTGTTGAGGTGCACACCAGCCCACTCCGTGAGTTAAACCGGAAATATCCTTTATTTCTTTTGCCTTTGTCCATTGTCCTTCTTGTGGTATAGGTGCTGGTCCATGATTAGGTCCTTTAGCTACACAAGTCATTCTTTCAACTTCATGTGTGTAATTCATTCTAATCCCCTTCCTCTTAAATATAAATTTTCTTTAATTGGTAATAATCCTTATGAATGATTAAATCTATTATCCCCATGAGGTATATTATACCACGAATATCTTATTCATTCTATTTTAAAATTAAATTTTTTGTTAATTAATATACATACTTGGTTTTTAATTATGGATTTTGTTGAATATGCTAAACTACTGTCTCTTCTTAAAAACTATTGGGTGACAAATCATACCCGTACGTTATATAGCCTTTCCTATATAATGTAAATATGATATACTGTCAAAAATAAAAGGAATTAAAGAGGTGAAAATATGTCTTTTCAAAAAATAGATTTAGAAGATAAAACAAGGTCAGCGGATAGAATATCTGTAATGGTTTATGGTTATGATGAAAATGAAATCAAAATATTAAAAGCATATTGCGATGAACACTTAATCGAGCATTTCATTCCAGTCAATGATGCTATGATTGATATGTCATTAGAGGGTATACTTAAGCTCGATCAAACGGAAGCCTCTCCTGCCCAGTCGCTTCCGGCAAAGGCAGTCATTATGAATGGCTTTTCAGGAAGTGACTTGCAAGCCTTTTTAAGAGGTTTTAAGAATACCGGACTGGAACGCCCCATATTTGCTACCGTAACCCCTGTCTCCAAAGTATGGCCCTTTAAACTATTAATCAATGAATTAATCAAAGAACATGAAATGATGAAAAATAGAACAAAATAGGAGCGGCTTGTGCCACTCCGTTTTATTTTTCTTATTTAACCGGTTCTCCATTTTTCCATATGCCCTTATGAATGATATTGCCTTTTTCATCATATTTGATGCCTTCTCCATGGGGAAGGCCGTAGGCAAACTCCCCTTTATACATGATTTGTCCATTCTCATAGTATTCTATGCCTTTTCCATGGGAGCAGTCGTCTTTCATTTCTCCTTCATAATGGAGTTTTCCGTTTTCATAGTATCCTTTTCCTTGGCCGGTAGCTCTTCCGTCTACAAATTCTCCCATGTACATGGTTCTTCCGTTTTCATAATATATTTTACCCCTTCGGTCAAAGACACCATCCTTCCAATATCCTGTATAAAAAATTCTTCCATTAGAATAATAGGAGCCTCCTTTACCGGAAGGAAGTCCATTTTCTACTTCTCCTTCATAAACTTTTTTGCCTTTGGTATCATAAAAGATACCCTTTCCTGATATGATTCCTTCTTTAAAAGTACCTTCGTACATGATTTTCCCATTCGGATAGTATCTAATGCCTTCCCCGTGGGGTTTTCCATTTTCCATAAAGCCCTCATAGGCCAAGGAACCATCTTCAAAATACAATCTTTTCTTCCCTAAAACCATATTGGATTGATCTTTCTGATCCAACGCCTCTATGCTTTTTATACTCATATCGTAAATTTTATAATGACCATCGGTTAATTTTAAAATATACTCGAAGGTATTTCTGCGGTCTGTGTATTCTTCGTTCCCATGACACTTTACAATGATATCTACTTCAACAGTGATATCCTCTTCCTTTTTGTCAACAAATCTTACATTCTCAATCTCATAAATTAAATCATAAGATGATAAAATACGGAAAGTTTCTCTTAGGTCAGAATAATGCAGAACATAAATAGGGCTTTTTTTATGAAACAATGCAATATACTCTTCCGAATTATGCTTTTTTATTGCTTTGATCATATCTTCTAAAACTTCTTTTATTTCTTTTTGCTCTGCTTGAGAGATTTCCTTTCCTTTACTGTCTTCTGCATGAACAGGATTAATCCTGTACATGCTCATAAAGAACATGATAACCATAAGAATCAAAAGAAAACTTACTCTACTGAGCCTTTTCATACATACACTCCTTTTTAATGATATGCCGTGGTTTTAACCATCGCTTCTCTGCCTTACTACTTCATACATTAATATCCCGGCTGCCATGGCGGCATTAAGGGATTCCGCTTTTCCCAGCATAGGTATCTTGACTAAAATATCCGTTTGCTTGGCGGTAGAATCTTTAATGCCATTGGCTTCATTGCCTATGAGTAAAGCAATATTTTTTCTTAAGTCACATTGATAGGGGTATTTTTCTCCCTTTAAATGAGCGGATAAAATGAATATATGTTTTTTCTTTAATTCTTCCAGGAGAACATTAATATCTAAATCTGTTAAGATTGGAAGATGAAAAATCGAACCCATGGTAGAGCGAATCACTTTGGGATTGTATAAATCCACAGTTCCCTTAGTCAGAAAAATCCCATTCGCTCCCAAAGCATCTCCTGTTCTGATGATGGTTCCTAAGTTCCCAGGATCCTGAACATCTTCTAAGATAATAAAGAAGCCATTTTGAACAGATAGAGTTTCTTCCAACGAAAATACTTTTTGTTTGCAAATTGCTAAAATCCCCTGAGGGGTCATCGTATCTGATACAGCATTAAAGATTTTATCGCTTACTTCAATGACTTCATTTTCAGAAAGATTTCTATGTAGTGCAATTTGGTTTAAGAAAGACGGATTTTCTTGTTTGAAGGAAGCGGCAACAAAAATTGAATCGATCTCCCAGTCCTCCTGTACTTCCTCCACTAATTTAATCCCTTCCACTATAAAAACTTTTTCCTTATTTCTATTCTTCTTATTTTTTTGTAATCCTATAAGTCTTTTAATATGTTTATTCTGTGTGCTTTCAATCATAGATTCACTTCTTTCGCTTCTTATTCTTTAAACTTGCCACTTTTGTAGTATCGGCCTTATTTCATAGATTTAATCCTTTCTTTTGTAATATTTTCTTAACAATTATACCACAATATATTAATAAACAAAAGAAATGGTTATACTGTCTGTTGACAGGCAAATAAACATTTGTTACTATATTATCAAAAGATAATTATTATTATTTGATATTTAAAATCAATTTATTTTAGGAGTGTGAACATATGTATAAATCGATAAAAATATTGGATAACTTATATTGGGTTGGCGTCCTCGATCCCGACCTTAGGATATTCGATATTGTTATGGAAACCAAATATGGTACAACTTATAATTCATATATATTAAAGGGCAGTGAAAAAACGGTATTATTTGAAACAGCCAAAGATAAATTTTCAGACCAATTCATGGACAGAATCAAGGATATTATTGATATAAAAGAAATTGATTATATCGTAGTGAATCATACGGAACCGGATCATGCAGGCTCTGTTGCCACATTACTGGATTACTGTCCAAATGCAACCATCGTAGGAACCGGACCTGCCCTAAGATTTTTAAAAGAAATAGCAAATCGTCCTTTCAATGCTCTTCCTGTATCCGATGGAGACACCCTAAATATAGGAGACAGAACGATTCGATTTATAATGACGCCTTTCCTCCATTGGCCTGATACCATGTATTCCTATGTTGAAGAAGACAAAGTATTAATTACCTGCGATTCCTTCGGAGCCCATTATTGCGACGAAAGAGTATTTAATGACGTGATGGAAAAGGAAAAAGAAGCAGATATCATGGACGCATATAAGTATTATTTCGATATGATTATGGGACCTTTTAAACCCTATGTGCCTCAAGCATTGGATAAAATTAAAGATTTAGAGATTAATATCGTATGCCCCGGTCACGGTTTAATCTTAAGAAATGAAATACAAAAATACTTGGATTTATATAAAGAATGGTCCGTTGTAAAAGAAAGAGAAAAACCAAGTGTCGTCATTGCCTATGTTTCAGCTTATGGCTATACGAAGAAAATGGCTGAAGAAATTGCTAAAGGGGTTTCCTCTGCAGGAGACGTGGAAGTATTCGTATTCGATATGGTTGAAGAAGATGCTTCAAAGGTTATGGAAGAAATTCAAAGTGCTAAAGGAATATTATTTGGTTCATCTACCATTGTAGGCGATGCCCTTCCTCCCATTTGGAATCTACTTATTTCTTTAAATCCGGTAATTCACAAAGGAAAATTGGCTGGAGCCTTCGGTTCTTACGGCTGGAGCGGAGAAGCCGTATCCAATATAGAAGGCCGCTTAAAACAATTAAGATTTAAAATGCCCCTACCGGGACTTAAAATCAACTTCAATCCGTCAGAGGAACAATTAAAACAAGCTTATGAATTTGGACAAAAATTCGGACAAGCGATATTAAATGAATAATTTGCTAAAGCAAAATTAAATCCTCCAATCTGAAAAATTGGAGGATTTTAAAGTTTTTTACATTTTATATGCTCTGGCCTCGTATTCTCTTAAAGTTATTTTCTCTTCTCTTGTGTCAATACTGTCTACGTCATAGTTTGAAATTAAAATTTCTTTTTGACATCCCTTAAGTTCTTCTGGAATTTCAAACTCTACCTGTTTGTCTGTAAAGTTGCATACAATCAATAGTCTTTCTTCTCCCAGTTTTCTAATAAAAGCATAGATTTCTTCACTATCGGGCAATAAAAGTTCATAGTCTCCATACACTATGATTTCATGCTGTTTTCTTAGCTGTATGAGCTTCTTATAATAATTAAATACTGAGTTCGGATCATTGATTTGGGCTTTAGCATTGATCCATTTATAATTCGGATTTACTTTAATCCATGGAGTGCCCGTGGTAAATCCGGCATTGGTGCTATCATCCCAGTGCATTGGGGTTCTTGCGTTGTCTCTGCTGACATGATGAATATAATCCATTACTAAATCTTTATCTAAACCTTTCTTATGGATTAACTCATCATAAGCATTGAGGGTCTCAATATCCCTATAATCTTCTATGGATTCAAAACGTACATTGGTCATACCAAGTTCTTCTCCCTGATAAATATAAGGAGTTCCCTGAAGCATATGAAGAAAGGTTGCTAACATCTTAGCAGATATTTCTCTGTACTGTTCGGAGTCATTTCCAAAGCGTGAAACAGCTCTTGGCTGGTCGTGATTGCTTAGATACAAACTGTTCCAAGCCTTTCCGGCAAGTCCCTTTTGCCATCTGTCCATAACTTCTTTTAAATCTGTTAACTTAAATCGCTTATTGCTCCATTTGCCATGTTCTCCATTGGTAAGTTCCATATGCTCAAAATGAAACACCATATTTAATTCAGAACGGTCATAACCGGCATATTTTTTTGCTTCCTCTACTGTTACTCCAGCAGTTTCTCCAACGGTCATAATATCGTATTTCGAAAGAACTTTTTGGTTCATTTCTTTTAGATAGTCATGAACATGGGGGCCGTGAACACAGTAGGGAAATGGATCCCCATAGAGTCCGGTCTTAATTTCGCCATCAGGCATTTCAGGCGTCTTTGAAATCATACTGATTACATCCATTCTGAATCCATCAATGCCTTTATCCAGCCACCATTTCATCATATCGAATATTTCATTGCGTACCTTCGGGTTATCCCAGTTTAGATCCGGCTGCTTCTTGGAAAATAAATGCAGATAGTACATATCAGTAGTTTCATCATATTCCCAAGCGGAGCCTCCAAATACAGAGCCCCAGTTATTCGGAGCCCCTCCGTCCTTTGATTTTTCTCTCCATATATAATAGTCTCGATAGGGATTATCCTTTGATTTTCTGCTTTCTATAAACCACTTATGCTCATCGGAAGTATGGTTAACAACCAAATCCATAACGATTTTGATATCCTTTTTATGAGCTTCCTGCAGCAAAATATCAAAGTCTTCCAAGGTCCCAAACTCATCCATAATATCATGGTAATCGCTAATGTCATAGCCGTTATCATCATTAGGAGATTTATATATAGGAGAAAGCCAGATCACATCTATTCCCAGTTCCTTTAGATAATCCAGTTTTTCAATAATACCTTTTAGATCCCCTATGCCATCTCCATTACTATCCTTAAAACTCCGAGGATATATCTGATATACAACGCTTTCTTTCCACCACTTCTTATCCATTAAGTTCACTCCCATTAGTTCACATATTTTTAAACACCACTGTTAAATTGATACTATTTTCAGCAAAAATTTTATAGGTGTTTCGAAACACCTATAGGGATAATTTGATACTATCATAATCATTAATATATTTCAATAGTGTTTACAACACTATTGAAATATATTTTTGGTTTATAAGATTTAGGGAGCCTATCTTTTTATAATTTTTTTACACTGCCTCTTATAACCAATCTCGTAGGAAGTTTAATATCATGGACTTCTATCTTCCTTCCTGCAATTAAGTCCAGAACATACTGAATTGCAATGGTAGCCTTCTGTGTAACATCCTGGTGCATGGTTGTCAGCATGGGGCGAGATAAAGTCGCATAGACGTTATCGTCAAAGCCAACAACTGAAATGTCTTCTGGAACTTTAATATTATGATCGTTAAAGTAATAAATTGCATTGGCAGCATAAAAATCCGATGCAAAAAACAAGGCAGAATAGGCTCCTATGACGTTCTTAATAATACCATCTAAAACTTTTGTTCTTTCTTCTTTGTCACGACCGATAAATATAAAATCTTCTTTTTGGAACTGAATGCCCTTTTCCTCCAAGGCAAGTTTATAGCCTTCCAATCTTTCTGCATCTACCCCAACCGGATGTCTATCATCCGCCAAAAAAGCGATTTTTCGATGTCCGTTATCCAGCAGATACTTTGTCATTTCATAAGCCCCTTCTTTATCTTGAAGGCCGACATTGGTATATAAAAGATCATCATCATGGAAATAGCAGTCAATGAACACAATGGGCTTCTGTGTATTTTGTTTCATTTTTGCACTAGAATCCTTGTCAAAACCTACTGCAATCAAACCCTCCACATTCCATGCCAATGCCATCTTTAAATTTTCCTCAACATTTTTTGCCATATATAGCATCATATAATAGCCCTGAGTTCTGATTTCTCCTTCTAATGCACCAATGAGTTCACTGAAGAACGGGTCTTGAACGGGGCTATTAATATCGCTCCTGCCATAATTTATGAGCACACCAATGATTTTAGAACCGTTATTCGCTAATAATCTGGCTCCCATATTAGAAACATAATTTGCCTCTTTAATAACTTGTTCGACTCTCTGCAAAGTTTCCGGAGAAACTTTGTTGGTCCTGCCATGCAGCACATTGGATACAGTCGTAGGAGATACTCCTGCCCTTTCAGCTAATTCCTTTATTGTAACCATAATTAGGTATCCTCCTTGATGGATTAATAAACCAAAGTTTTCTTCTGATAGTATCTAAGATAAGAATTTCATCTAAATTTATTATATTGAATAAAATACTTAAGAACAACAGTAAAGATAAATTCCAAGCATCGTTCTACCAGGTATAAGCTATTACGATACAGAATCCTGCGTTTTAGGGACTTAATTATTAAATTTAGTCTTTCAGCGCTGATTTATCTAATAATTTGTCAAAATATATATTTTACAAATTTTGTCCTTCCTGATAAAATTATTAGGTTTGATTAGAAAAAGGAAGGAGTTTTATTCATGCAGTCTTATTTGCCTCAGCTTTTTACAGTTTTAAAAGGATATAGTAAAAAACAGTTTTTTAATGATTTATCTGCCGGAATTATTGTAGCGATTATCGCACTTCCTCTATCCATTGCCCTGGCCATAGCCTCTGGTGTTTCTCCTGAAAAAGGATTATACACTGCAATTATTGGTGGCTTTATCGTATCTTTTCTTGGGGGAAGCAAAGTTCAGATTGGAGGTCCCACCGGTGCATTTGTTATTATTGTACTTGGCATCATTAATCAATATGGTTTAGAAGGCCTTATTACTGCCACTATAATGGCTGGTTTCTTTCTTATTATTATGGGCGTTTTTCAATTTGGAAGCATGATTAAATACATACCTTATCCGATTACGACCGGTTTTACCAGTGGAATTGCTGTAACCATTTTTTCTACGCAAGTAAAAGATTTTTTAGGGATACAAGCCAATGGAGCACCTTCAGAATTCATTGAACAGTGGAGCTTTTATTTTAATCATTTAAATACTATTCATCTTCATACTCTTTTTATTGGAATACTGTCTTTACTCATTCTGATTTTTTGGCCTAAAATTAGCAAGAAAATTCCCGGTTCTTTAATCGCTGTTATTGTTTCTACATTAATTGTATCTTTCTTCAATTTGGACGTAGAGACCATCGGAAGTCGATTTGGTGAGATTCCATCTACACTTCCTAAACCGACTCTTCCTTTTGCTACTTTTGACACGATAAAAGAACTTCTTCACCCCTCCATTACTATTGCCCTTTTGGCTGCTATTGAGTCTTTGCTTTCAGCTGTAGTGGCAGATGGACTTATTAATGGAAAACACCGCCCTAATATGGAGTTAATTGCTCAGGGTGCGGCTAATATTGGCTCTGCCATCTTTGGGGGAATTCCTGTAACAGGAGCTATAGCCCGCACAGCAGCGAATATCAAAAACGGTGGAAAAACTCCAATATCCGGAATAGTTCATTCCATTGTTCTTTTTCTGATTATGACGTTTTTCATGCCTTATGCAAAACTGATTCCTATGTCATGTCTCGCTGCAATTTTGATTATGGTGGCTTACAATATGAGTGAATGGAGATCCTTTGTGAGCTTATTTAAGGCTCCTAAAAGCGATATCGCCGTACTTCTCATCACTTTTATTCTGACTATTTTCTTCGATTTAGTGGTTGCCATTGAAATTGGGATCGTATTGGCTTCTATCTTGTTTATGAAACGAATGTCCGATGTGACTTCAATAGAAACTACTATCAGAGAACTAAATGATCAACCTGATGGGGATATGGATGAAGAAATGCATTCAGACAATATGTCTGACAAAGTTATGGTCTATGATATTAATGGTCCATTTTTCTTTGGGGCAGCAGATACATTTATTAATATCGTAAGATCTATGCAAAAGCTTCCTAAGGTACTGGTTATTAGAATGAAAAAAGTACCTGCTATGGATGCTACAGCGTGTCATGCCCTACAAGGACTCCTAAAAAAATGTCGTAAAAATAAGACTAAAGTATTTTTTACCCATGTACGTCCTCAGCCTCTTAGAACCTTACAGAATTACGGAATTATTGAGGAATTAGGCGAAGATGCCATATGTTCTTCCACCGACGAAGCTATTAAAAAAGCTAACATTGCATAAAAAAACAGGGAGTTTGTGTGAACTGGCCTATGCCAAGCAGAGAATCTAATTTTTAATGAATCAGAGTCTCTGTTTGGAAGGATCCTATCACAAACTCCCTATTTTTTGCTTAATATCAGGATGCGCAAAAAGCTTCCTAACGATTAACAGATCTGGCCATCCGTCTATACGTGTGTCGTTTGCCTTTAATAGCAATAGAATAGGTCATAATATTTTCCGGCGTTGCAATACCAGGAGACATGCCAGAGTCCCCAATATGATGCATATCCGTTCCTGTCATTTTACTGTATAAAGCAATAGATTTAATAGTATCCTGATCTGCCCCCTCTTGAGAGGTGCCTATGGTGGTCATGGTCATACAACCATTTTCATGGGCAAAATCAACTAAGTCTTTTATATATTCCACAGTCATTCCCGGAACTGTTCCTGGGGCCGGTAAAAGCAATATATCCGTTCCTGCTTTAATAAATTGAAGAACCGTTTCTTTATCAATAAGCCCTTTCCCGCTTTCATCGCTGCTGCCTGCAGCATGCATTTTCCCTGCAGCTATAATAATTTCATTGCCTACGGCACTGGAAATTTCATTTATTTTCTTTAGTATTTCTTCATTGGTTACCCCTGTTTTTGGATTACCGGTGAGTACAACCATATCTGCTCCATGGGCTATTGCTTTTTGAACATTTTCAACTGAAGCCGTCCTTCCCTTTGGAAGACTTGCCCTTTCATCGATAACCACAGCATTTTCGTCTACAGGCTCTAGATTAATGCCTACCATTCTTCCTGTAAGCCGTTTGATTTCTTTTATAACAGATTCTCCTTCTTCTGTTGGAAGCCCTAGAACTTTAGGGTTATCCACATCATAGAAATTCAAAAGAATAATATCCGCGCCAAAAGCACAAGCTACCTCAACATTGCTTACATCATAGAGAATAGGCGGAAATACCCCAATGACTTCAGAAACCAGGGTTCTTCCTTCCGCTGCTTTGATGCTTAAAAGCTTTTCTTTCTTGTCCATAGAAGCTAAATCAGAAGCATTTAAATCCAAAATGCGTTTCATCATCTTCCCTCCTCCGTGGTTTTATGATCTTAACAGGACCTTTTGATTCCATATCAGCAATAATACAACTCACTAATATACTTGTATCTAATATTTACAGTATAGTATGAAACATTATAACGAATCAATACGTTCTTTGATGGCCAAATTAAAATTAAATCCTGCTGGGGAGATGGCATGAATGCTCATACATTAAAAATGGAGCGGGATTTTAAAAAATCCCACTCCATCTATTGACAAAGAATCTATTCATTTAGCTCTTAAAGAACTGTTCTATTGTTTTCATTGCTTCTTGTTCGTCTTGACCGTTTACTTTCACAGTTACTTTGTCGCCCTTGCCTGCACCCAAAGATAAAATCCCTAAAATACTTTTTGGATTTACTTCCTTAGAGTCTTTAGCGAGCTTTATGTCAGAAGAAAACTTTTGACATAATTTCGTTAACTCCGATGCAGGCCTTGCATGAAGTCCTTCTTCTTTAGCAACGATAAAAGTTTTTTCTATCATGTAATCGCCTCATTTATTCTGATTTTTTTAAGAATCCTATAGCAAAAGCAGTTACAACAGTTCCTGCTGCAAGGGCAATGACATATCCTAAAATATTAGTTACTGCAAAGGTAACAAATATTCCTCCATGGGGTACAGAAAGAGTACATCCCATCAGCATGGATAATGCGCCCGTTACAGCTGAGCCTACCATAATAGAAGGAATAACTCTAAGCGGATCTGCTGCTGCAAAAGGAATAGCACCTTCTGTAATGAAACTGATTCCAAGAACCCATGCAGCTTTTCCTGCTTCTTTTTCTGCTGGGGTAAATTTGTCTTTAAATAATACTGTCGCCAATGCCAATCCTAAAGGAGGTACCATACCTGCTGCCATTACAGCCGCCATAACCGTAGATCCTGCACCTGCTGCAGCGGTTAAAGTTCCGGTTGCAAAGGCATATGCTGCCTTATTTACTGGTCCACCCATATCAAATGCCATCATGGCTCCTAAAACAATTCCTAAAATAACTGCATTAGTACCTTGCAAATTAGCCAAGAAGTTGTTCATTGCCGCATTGATAGCCGCTACGGGAGCACCTACTACATAAAATAATATAAGTCCTGTGGATATAACTCCCAATACCGGAATAACAAGTACAGGCATAATACCTTGCAGTGTTTTAGGTAATTTAATATATTTTTTGATGGCTAAAGCAATATAGCCCGCAAGAAAACCTGCTATAATTCCACCTAAAAATCCTGCACCCATAGTATTTGCAATCATTCCTCCAACCATACCTGGTGCTAAACCTGGTCTGTCAGCAATGGAATAAGCTATATATCCAGCCAATATGGGAACCATTAATGCAAAGGCACTGCCTCCACCAATTGCCATTAAATAAGCCGGTAAAGTTCCTTCATTATTTGATGCATCATATCCGAAAATAAAGCTGATTGCAATAGCAATACCTCCGGCTACGACAAAAGGAATCATGAAGGAAACTCCATTCATCAGATGCTTATAAGCACCTTTTCTTTCTTGAGCTCTTTGAGCTTTGATTTTTTGTACTTCATCAAAAGCATCCCCGCTATTTCCATAAATCGGCGCTTTAAGAGCTTTCTCAATTAAGCCTGCAGCGTCTTTAATGGCATCACCTACGGAAACTTGTATAACTTTTTTGCCAGCAAAACGATCCATAGGTACATCCGTGTCTGCTGCTACTATGATGGCGTCTGCTTTCTTAATTTCATCCTCAGTTAATTCATTTTCTACTCCTACCGACCCCCTCGTCTCAACTTTTGCTTCATGGCCTTTTGCCTTTGCCGCATCCAATATGGCTTCTGCAGCCATGTAGGTATGGGCAATTCCTGTTGGACATGATGTTACTGCTAGAATTTTCATACTCTCAACCCCCATATTTATTTTTTTATATAAATGAGGCAATTGCCTCAAATATATCCTATAACACCCTCAAATCTCTTATGCCTGTTATGGAGATCTAGATTTCATCCAAGACTTTTAGAATATCCTCCTCTGTCTTGGCATTGCTTATAGAATCCCTGAACTCCTGCTTCATAAGTCTTCTTGAAATATTAGCAAGAATTTTTAGATGTTCTGTGCCGGCTTGGCTTTCCGGAACGCCTATAAGAAAAACCATGCTGACAGGTTTTCCATCCGGAGCATCCCATTCAATATTATTGACCTTTGCAAATGCCAATAAGGGTTCTTTCACCGCATCGGTTTTGCCATGGGGTATGGCAACTCCAAAACCAACTGCCGTACTAAATTCTTCTTCCCTTCTTAATACGGTCTTGACATATTCTTCAATATTCTCCACTTTACCTTCGTCTGCAGCCATTTGAGCCATCTTTCTTATGGTCTCTTCTTTTGTTCTGGAATCAAGATTAAGTGCAATTAAATTTTTATTAATTAACATGGAATTCCTCCTTTACCTATGTCTTAGTTTAGAAATTCATTTAAGTCTTCATTTAATTTCTCCAGGGTTTTTTCGATGTCATCCTCTCCATTAATAATTTGATAGATCGCTTTATCCGCCATATCCATGGCCTTCTCATATTTATGAAAACGAGGCGTTACAATAGATTGCTCGATTACCTCTCCTAAAACCCTTGTATCTACAGAAATTTCTTCATCCGGATTGTATCTTCTGAGTTCCTCATCGGCATCCTTTGATTCTGTTACTTCTCTTAGGGCAGGAACCCCTTGGGAATATTTAAAGACATTCATTTGCCTTTGAGGATGATAGACCATAAACTTTAAAAATTCCCACGCTTCTTTTTCATGTTTTGTTCTGGAACTGATCCCTATTAAAAAACTATGAAGATCCGAGGCATTATTGCCATTAGGACCTTTAGGAAGCTTTACACATTCCCATTCAAAATCGTCATATCTGATCACTCGGTAAGGATAGGATTTATAAACCCTATACCAGGAAAAAGGAAAGGGGCGAAAAGCAACTTTTCCTTTATCAAAGTCATCTATGGTCACTTTCATATTCTGATTTAAAGCATTGATTTCTTTAACGAATTGAATAGCTTTTAATACTTCCGGCTGGGTAAATAATGCCCTTTTCCCGTCTTTAGTAAATAATTGCTGTCCATTGGTATAAACACCGTCTTCCCAGGTAAAATCTACCGTTCCAAATTGATCGATTTTCCCGTCGCCATCCGTATCTTTGGTTACCCTTTTGCAGATTTCATAAAAGTCTTCCCAAGTCCAATCATTCTTAGGCATTTCAATATTTTCTTTTTCCAGAAGGGTTTTGTTCACAAACATTAATGTGGGTTCCACTTCTCGGGGTAAAGCATATTGAATCCCGTCCAGCTGCCCTGATCTTATGGCATTATCATACATCCGATGGATATCGAAATTCTTATCTTTACTGATTAAAGGACCTAAATCTTTCATAATGCCAATGGATGCAAAGGTATTAAAATCCCCTTCCTGGACTACAAAAACGTCAGGTTCTTTTCCTTCTATTATTTTTCCCGATAACCACTCAGGATAATCATTTTTCAGGGTTCCGACTCTGTATTTTATTTTGATCTTAGGATGCAGTTTTTGAAATTCTTCTATTGCTTCATCTACGATTTGGTAGCTGTTCACATTGGTATTAGGAACATCATATACACTGCCTGAGAAGATACCAAACTCCAGGACTATGTACTGATTGTGTCTATAATATCCTATAACGCCTATAATCATAATGAATACAAATACAATAAAAGCACTTTTTAATATAAACCCTTTGGTTTTATGCAAGATGATCACCCTGATGAGTACCTATAAACTCCTCAATATCTTTTAATACAGGGATTGCAGGAATGGCACCTCTTTTTGTTGTCATTAAAGCCCCTACTGCATTTGCAAATCCTATCATTTTTTCAAGTTCAGCACCTTGTATGTCCTGAATATTTTTTTTGCTGGTTAATATTTGATACAGCAATCCTCCTAAAAACCCATCTCCGGCTCCTGTTGTATCCACTGCTTTCACCTTATAGGAGGGGACAAAGACCCCATAACCAGATTTTCTGAAGTAACTTCCCTGATCTCCTAAAGTCACAACAATCAAGGGTATATTATATTTTTGCTCTAGAGATTGTACGGCATCTTCTATTTCAGTTATACCTGTTAAAAGCTGCAGTTCTTCTTCCGATACTTTTAAAATGTCCGAAAAAGCTAAGCCCTTTTCCATGTATTTCTTAGCTTCGTCAACATTCTTCCAAAGCAAAGGTCTATAATTGGGATCATAGGATACAAGGATCTTTTTTTCTTTGGCGTATTCTGCTGCCTTTAGGGTCGCGCTTCGGGAGGGCTCATGGGTCATTGAAACAGACCCAAAGTGAAACACTTTTGTATTCTCAATGATGCTAAAATCTATTTCTTCTTCCCTAAGCATCATATCTGCTCCTGGATTGCGGTAAAAACTAAATTTTCTATCCCCGTTGTTATCTAGATGTACAAAGGCTAAGGTCGTATTGGCTTCATTACTAAACACAAGATTCTTTGTGCCAACTTTCATATTTTCCAATACATCTCTTAGAAAGTATCCGAATTGGTCCTCTCCTACTTTTCCAATAAATTCTGTTTTCAGATTGAGTTTAGCCAGTACACCTAATACGTTGGCTGGTGCACCCCCGGGATTCTGTTCAAATAAAAAACATTCGTTAGAAGATAATCCTGCAGGGGTAAAATCAATTAAAAGTTCACCCAATGCCACAACATCATACATATCATTCACCTCATCAAGTAGATTAATTATACATAGTATAATCGATTGAATATTTAAAAAATATTCTCTCTATTAATATACTATAAAATAATAATTAATCCAACAACTTTACTGTCAAAGAAATTTCTCTATTTTATATCTTTTTTCTTTTTTACCGAATCCACATAGACTGCAGTCAATATAACTGCTCCTTTGATAATAGATTGCCAAAAAGATGAAACGTTTAATATATTCAGTCCATTATTTAATACTCCAATGATGAGAGCTCCAATCATGGTTCCTCCGATAGTGCCGATCCCGCCGGACATGCTGGTTCCTCCCAGCACAGATGCTGCAATGGCATCCATTTCAAAACCTTGCCCTACTGTGGGCTGCCCTGAATACATTCTGGCACATAAGACAATCCCTGCAAATGCCGAGGAAAATCCAAGAAGAGTAAATACGCCTATTTGTACTTTCTGAATATTAATTCCAGAGAATTTTGCAGCATCCACATTGCCTCCTACTGCATATATATGCCTTCCGAATTTGGTTTTATTTAATAAAATATTTGTAAATATAAAAAATGCAGCCATGTAAATAATCGGGAGAGGTATTGGTCCTAAATAGCCGTTGCCTATGAAATTAAAACTTTCTTCAATGGTGCGAACAGGCATTCCATCGGTATATACATAAGCCGCTCCTCTAGCCATAAGCATTGTACATAATGTGACGATAAATGCCGGCAGTCCTGTCTTTGCAATAATGACTCCATTTAATAATCCAATTAAAGTACCTAAGGCTAAACCAATCAAAACTGCTATCGGTGTAGGGATTCCTGATAAGGTAATCAAACCAGCAGATAAAGTTCCCGACAATGCCAACACAGAGCCGACAGATAAATCTATTCCGCAGATGATAATTGCGAATGTCATGCCAAAGGCTAATATGGCATTGGTTGAAATTTGTCTTAGGACATTTAAAATATTATTGGTTGTTAGAAATACGGGAGATAATATGCTTAGTGCAACGCACATGGTAATAAAACCAATTAATATGCCTCCATATCTTTTGATATATCCAATAATGCCCTGTTGAATTTTGCCTAAGATATTATTATTTAGATGGTCATTTTCAATAATGGCATCGGTCTTAACCGACATGTTTCATCCCTCCCGTAGCGTAATGCATGATGCGTTCTTGATTTAATTCATCGCGCTTTAATTCCCCTGCTATGGTACCTTGATGCATAACCAATACTCGATCACTCATGTTAATGACTTCAGGCAATTCAGAGGAGATCATAATAATGCCAACCCCTTGCTTTGCCAACATACTCATTATTCCGTAAATTTCTGCTTTGGCGCCAACATCAACCCCTCGCGTCGGTTCATCCAGAATAAGCACCTTAGGATTGGTTGCCAGCCATTTGGCTATAACAACTTTTTGCTGATTGCCGCCGCTTAAATTTTTAGCGGCTTGATTGATCGATGGCGTTTTTATAGATAATTTGGAGATATAGTTTTTTACGATTTCTTCTTCTATTGCTTTATTCACCCGTGGTCCTTTAATAAATCTGTTTAATACAGGAAGTGTAATATTATAGCCTATGCTTCTAATCAGCACCAAGCCTTGTTTTTTTCTATCCTCCGGTACCAGACCGATTCCATTGTTCATGGCATCTAAAGGAGAGATGATTTGGACTTCTTTGCCGTCTATCTTGATGGTACCTGAATCATACTTGTCTATTCCAAAGATGGCTCTCGCTAATTCTGTCCTTCCTGCTCCTACAAGCCCGGCGATCCCTAAAATCTCTCCTTTTCGAAGGGAGAAATTGATATTGTTTAAAATACCTTTTTTATTAAGCTCTTTAACCTCAAAAATTACTTCTCCTATTTTATGCTCTGATTTCACATATAAATCCTTTAATTCCCGGCCTACCATCATTGTAATCAGTTCATCCCTTGAGGTTTCTCTCGTTAACTTGGTCCCGATATACTGTCCGTCTCTCATAACTGTAATTCGATCAGTTATTCTAAAGAGCTCTTCCATTCTATGAGAAATATAAACAATCGAAATGCCTTTCTTTTTTAGCTCTTCAATCGTTTTGAACAACATTTCTACTTCTTTCTTAGAGAGGGACGCCGTTGGTTCATCCATGACAAGAATATTGGCCCCCACAGATAATGCTTTTACAATCTCAATCATTTGCTGTTGGGCTACACTTAAAGAACCAACAATCTCATCAGGCTCTATACTTAATCCTAAGGAATCCATTAAATCTCGGGCTCTTTTATTCATTTCTTTGAAATTTACAAATCTTAATCCTTTTATGGTATCTTCTCTTCCCAAAAAGATATTTTCTGCCACGGTCATATTAGGAGCTAAGCATAATTCTTGATGAATCATGCTGATTCCATGGGCATGAGAACTGTGAACCCCTGTTATATCTACTTTTTTCCCTTTTATATAAATATCTCCGTCGTCGGCTTTATAGATGCCTCCTAATATTTTCATCAAAGTCGATTTCCCTGCTCCGTTTTCTCCCAGTAATGCATGAACTTCTCCCTGATGCAATTCGAGCCTTGCATCCTTTAGGGCATAGACCCCCGGAAATCTCTTATGAATATTCTTCATGCTTAGAATAACCTCAGCCATATCAACCCTCCTTACGAAGCAGTTTTGTAAGATATGTACATAATATAATAATTTACGATCTAAATCATGTGTATTCTGTCACTAAAGCATCATTACATTTGTCACATTTTCAAATTTCTCATTCATTCTATTCTACATTTTTGAGGTCAATTTTAATGTTTATGTATAATTTTACCAATCACTATTATTAGAATGAAAACTAAAAACCCCTCTGATAAAAAATCATCCTCAGATTTTTTATCAGAAGGGTTGATCCGCATTGTAATATTGTTTAGAATCCGTTATTGCCGTCTGTTTCTACGTTTTCTTTGGTGAGTAGTTTTACAGGTACTTTTATTTCATGCTCTACTTGTTCCCCATTGAGGTATTTATATGCTGCATCTACAGCGATCTTCCCAATTTCTGAAGGGTATTGTGCCGATGTCGCAGTCATCTTTCCTTCTTTAACCATTTTCTTCGCGTCTTCTGAACCGTCTACTCCGTAGATTGCTTTTACATCGTCTAATTTCCCAGCTGCTTCTAAAGCTGCAATAGCCCCTAATGCCGTTGGGTCGTTTAATGCCATAACTACTGTAATATCAGGATTTGCTTGAATAATGTTTTCCATAACAGGCATCGCTTGCTCAAGTTGTCCGTCAGAAGATTGCTGAGCTACGATTTTAAGGCCTGGATATTGCTTGATGGTTTCAATAAAGCTGTCTGTTCTTTCAATAGCTGATTTTGCTGTAGGATGTTCCAAAATAACTACATTGCCTTCAGTAATGCCTAAGGTTTCTGTTAAATGCTTTGCAGCCAATACCCCAGCTTCCCAGTTATCAGAGGCTACTGTAGTAACAACTAAGTCATCATCAAAAACCGGTGCATCCACTACAAATACGGGAACTCCTGCTTTATTGGCCGCTTCTAATGCCGGCTTAATACCTTTCCAGTCAACAGGATTTAAGAAGATTGCATCTACCCCTTGAGCAAGTAAGTCTTCTATTCCCGCAATTTGTTTGTTAAGGTCTAACTGAGGATCCAGAGTAATTAACTTGTCACCGTTTGCTTCCACTGCTTTTTTCAAACCTTCGTTTAGGGTTACAAAAAAAGGATTATTGAGTGTCATAAATGTTGCACCGAATCTTCTTTGCTTATTTGATCCTTTAGGTGCTTCCGCTGTCTCAACTTCGCTGGATGTGGATTCCGTTTCGCTTGCTGTCGGCTGTTGATTGCTTGAACCACAGCCTGTCAATAATGAGAATGCCATGGTAAGTACTAATAAAAACCCTACAAATCTTTTTTTCATTAAAACCCCTCCTGATTATTAATTGAGGATATTTCATAATTCAAAAATCAAGAATGTGGATAACATTTGCTAAAATAACTGAAAATGTGCAAAAAAGGGTAGACTATCCCTGCAATAGATAGTTATCCACAATTATGAAGTTTCT
>JAAYPH010000087.1 GCA_012519955.1 Candidatus Epulonipiscium sp. | reverse complement strand
TTACATACAAAAATCAATGTATCTTTCGGATTCTTTCCTTTTCTTATGAAAGAAACCATACTGGAATTCGCATCAGAAGCATTAATCCATTCAAAACCTTCTCCACTGAAATCATATTCCCAAAAAGCGCTCTCTTTTAAGTACAGATGATTCAAATCTTTAATATATTCTTGCATTCCTCTATGCTTTTCAAACTCAAGCAAGTGCCAGTCAAGGCTTCTTGCTTCACTCCATTCGCTAAATTGGGCAAATTCTCCTCCCATAAACAGGAGTTTTTTCCCGGGATGGCCATACATAAATCCATAGGCAACCCTAAGATTAGCAAACTTCTGCCAATAATCCCCTGGCATTTTATTAATCATGGAGCCTTTTCCATGAACCACTTCATCGTGGGAAAGAACCAGAATGAAATTTTCTGTAAAGGCATAAATCAGTCCGAAGGTCAAGTCATTATGATGATACTTTCTATGTATAGGATCTTTCTTAATATATCTCAGGAAGTCGTTCATCCATCCCATATTCCATTTAAGGCCAAAGCCTAAACCACCTATGTCGGTTGGTCTTGATACATTAGGCCAAGCAGTTGACTCTTCTGCAATCATCATAATCCCTGGGAACTTCTGATACACGATAGAATTTAGATGTTTAAAGAATTCTACAGCTTCTAAATTCTCACGGCCCCCAAACTGATTTGGGATCCAGTTTCCATCTGTTTTCCCATAATCTAAATAAAGCATCGATGCCACTGCATCTACTCTCAATCCATCTATATGGTATTTTTCAAACCAGAAAACAGCATTCGCAATCAAAAATAGTTTTACTTCAATACGTCCATAATTAAAAATCAATGTTCCCCAATCCGGATGTTCCCCTTGTTTAGGATCTGCATGTTCATAAAGAGCAGTTCCGTCAAATCTGATTAAACCATAAGCATCCTTTGGAAAATGTGCAGGAACCCAATCCAGAATAACTCCTATATTATTTTGATGGCAGTAATCTACAAAATACATAAAGTCTTCCGGAGTCCCAAAACGACTGGTAGGTGCATAGTATCCTGTTACCTGATATCCCCAAGAACCATCAAAAGGATGCTCTGTAACAGGCAATAATTCAATATGTGTATAACCCATTTCTTTAACATATGCTACCAGCTTGTGAGCCGCTTCTCTATACGTTAAATATCGGTTTCCTTCTTCCGGAACTCTCATCCATGATCCGAGATGTACCTCATATATGGATAAAGGTTGATTTAATGGATTTGTTTGCTGACGTTTTTGCATCCATTCTGTATCTTTCCACTGATATTTATTAATATCATAAACAATCGAAGCAGAATTCGGTCTGACTTCCATGAAATTTCCATAAGGATCGGATTTTTCCAGTATGTAATCTTCTCTTGTCTTTATTTCATATTTGTAAATATCTCTTTCCATTACTCCGGGAATAAATAATTCCCAGATACCGCTGTTGTCTAAACATCTCATAGGATGTCTTCTTCCATCCCATCCATTAAAATCCCCTATAACACTGACTCTTTTTGCATTGGGTGCCCATACGGCAAACAAAACGCCATCTACTCCATCAATAGTTATGGGATGAGCGCCTAATTTTTCATATATTTTATAATGAGTTCCTTGTCCAAAAAGATACTTATCAAAATCTGAAATATATGGATTAAAAGAATAGGGATCATACGTACTCCATTTGTTGCCAAGATAATCTTCGATATTCAAGCGATATCTGAAGACTTTTTTACGATCAAGTAATACAGCTTCAAAAAATCCATCATTATAAATTTTTTTCATAGTATAAGTTCGTTTAGGATTTTTATCGTCTATTACTTCTATACTGGCTGCCTGTGGTATAAAGGCCCTTACAGCCACAGCCTTTTTTCCATCCACTTCTACTTCATGCATTCCTAAAATATGATGTGGATTTCTGTGTTCAGACCTTAATATTTCGTATACTTCTACAATATTTGCTGTTATTTCCATAATCAGCACTGCAGTTATTTTTATAACTACAGCTTCCCCCCTTCACTTTAGTAATCCATATGTCAAATCATTTAGGCCATGTTGCTAATATGGTTATTCTATCATGTTTTTTAATCTTATACAATAAGTTCCAACAAGTTTTGGATATTTTCTCTCTAATAAAAAATTTTATATTTTTATAATTATCCTTTAAATATTGTATACTCATATACTCTGCCGGATTTACGCTTTAACCCGTTGAAATTAATTTTCTATATGTTACAATTATGAATGGTGTTATTTAAAGATTTTTAGTGGAAGGAGAAGTTTGTTTGAACAATGAAAATAATAGTTTAGAGACTAATTTAAGTGCTTCATTTAAAGAGAGCGTTCCTCTGGCGTTTTTGAATTTTTTAAAGAATACCATTGAGGTATCTTCCAATGAATTCATACCATTTATGGATGAAATGGACGAGCAAATTGAACACATGACAGATTATATTAAAGATGTTCTTCTTTCTTTAGAAGATATTTTAAATGAGGAAAGCAGCCAAAGATATAATAGAATACAAGAGCTCATCAATTTTAAAAATACTATTTCAAGGCTCTTTCGTATTTCTTATGGATATGTTACAGAATTAAATATCATCTCCTTTATCATAGAAGAACAATATCAGCTAGAACAGTTCAAAAAAACAGATATAGGTATTTTAGACTATAATCATTTTTACGAAGAATGTTCCGCATTTATTTTTCATTCTTCAAAAGAAGAAGAGAGAATTCATAAGTTACGTGAAGTTTTAAAGCATATTCCTATAAGAATAACAAAAGACAAATTCTATGACTATATCGAAAAAAGCATAGGACTGATTGAAGTCAATGAGGAACAGGAAGATCTTGAGCGTTTTTTTGATATGCTAAAACTTCAGTTTATTGGATCAAGCATAAAAGGATATAGAGAATTTTTGCCGGATATTGCTTCTGCTATTGATGATCTTAAATCTAAGGATTTGTTAAACCTAAATGAAGATGAAATGAATACACTATGGGAAGATATTGAAATGATCGGCGATACTTTATCTAAGATAATAACGATCTTATCTCAGCTCTATAAAGCATTTAATTCTCTTTCAGTTCTTATTATGTTAGAAAACGTTAACTTACAAACGCTCTATAATCGCCATATTGCTTATAAGGATTTTTACCTTTCTGCGTCTTCCATAGTAAATTGGGCGTCGAATCCTGAAGAAAAAGAATTGTTGATTGAAACCCTTCCGGAATTATTGGACAAGCATATTAAAACTCTCGAAGCCAATCTTGAGAAAAAACATTCGGTAATTATGAAACAAATTGAAGAAGGAAATGAAAATCCTCTGACTGAAAATTCATTGTCTAAAGAAATACAAAATTATCAACTGGTTTTATACTATTTAAATACAGATTTATCGGACCTTTTTAGTTATGAAAGAAAATCGTCTTCTTCAATAACAATAGATAAAACATTAAAATCTTATATCGAAGAGTTTAAACATTTTATGGATGAGCAGCTTCAAGGAATGCCTAATGTATTCAGAAAAGCAAGAATGCAGCACTTTTTAGGAATTATTCCACCAAGTATGGATGAAAAAGAATTTAGACATTATGTGAAAAATGCTGTAGAACTATGCTCTACGGAAGAAAGAAAGGCCCTTGTATTAAGCAAGATAGGGATCATAATGGAATCCAGTGGATTTTTTGAGCATCAAAGCTGTGACTGCGGTCATGACCATCACCATGATCACCACCACCATGGGCATCATCATCACGAACATTATGATGGAGAACATTTTCATATGCATGATCATGATCATGATCACCATCATTATCATTAAAATAACTCCCATACAAAAGTATGGGAGTTATAATATATTAATCTCTATTCTGATAAGCTTTGCTAAAAGTTTAATTTCTTGAGGGGATACTGTATTAGTTTTAACAACACCTCTGTTTTCAATCAATAAGAGCTGACTTTGAGAAAGTTTTTTAATTTGTCTTATCATTCTTTTTCCATTATATTCAATGAAGTAAAATCCATGACTATTGAACTCATGGGCTGAGGATGCCAATATAAGGTCCCCTTTCATCATCCTAAAACCAAGCATCTCGTCATCTTCTACAGAGAGATAAAAAACTTTGTCCTTAGAAAAACCCTCTACTTTATGATCTACTACGGGAAGCAATTTGCTGCCAATGATATTAGAAAGAGTATAATCATAAATTGGTACTGTTTTGAGTACGGAAGCAAAAGCATCATTCCAGATCGGTTCTACGGGAACTGTTTTAGTTTCTTTGTTTTTTTCTATTCTCTTAATAGATACATTTTTTTCTTCTTTAACTTCCTCTAAGGCCTCGTCATATATCAACCCATCTTCAATAGGCTCCCCTAATATTTTAGAAAAAGTATGAAGGACACTGCTGTTAATAATCTTTCTTCCACTTTCCATTTCTTCTAAAGCTTTTTCTGAAATCCCTGCTTTTTTAGCCAATTGCTTTCTGGTCATTCCTTTTTTATTTCTAATATTAGCTATTTGTTGCCCTAATCTGCTCATAATATCCTCCATTATTTATTATCTTTTGTTTAATTATTATATCAAATAAAATCTACATTTAAAATAAAAAAACCCCTGAACGAATTCAGGAGATTGATTTTTCTATGTACGCATTTTTTAAGCGGGTGATGGGAATCGAACCCACGTATCCAGCTTGGAAGGCTGGTGTTCTACCATTGAACTACACCCGCATATATTCGGCAGCCACCTACTCTCCCAGGCAGTCTCCCGCCAAGTACCATCGGCCGTCTATGGCTTAACCATCATGTTCGGTATGGGTATGGGTGTTTCCCATAGACGAATCACTACCGAAAAGTTAGATATCAGATGTTGGAGATTAGATCTA
>JAAYPH010000086.1 GCA_012519955.1 Candidatus Epulonipiscium sp. | reverse complement strand
CCTATTCTATAAATATCTCCATATTTCAAGTTCCCATGAAGCATTGAATTTACAACAACTCCTAATAAGCTTACAAATAAAGAACTAAATAATTTGCCAATTATAGTCCACAAAATAATGCCAACAATAATGATCGGTATCAAGAAAACTTTTAAACTCGGCAAAAATTTTTGTACATCTTTTTTGTTAAAATCAATCGCTCCGAAATCTTTAAAGGTATACTCCGTCTTTTCAAATCCCTCTTTACTTACCATTTTAGTTTTTGTAACCAAAAATCCCTGTTGATAACCATAAATAACACTCTCATCGGGATTTTCTCTGGTATCTATAACCATAATTGAATTTTCATTTTCAAAAACAATGGGCATATCCCCTTCTACTTGTAACTCTCCATTTTTTAATTCAAAATAAGGGATATCCGATTCAAAATGATTAATAACTAATCCAATTGCTTTATTTGTGTCATAAACCGGTTTGATGCAGCTTAGGACACTAATCATTAATGAAAACAATATTAAATATCCGAAAGCTTTTCCAAAGGATTCTTTAACGATGATTCGATAAAAATCATAATTAGAAATACTTTGCCCAATTCTAGTAAAAAAATTGATTTTATTATTCTCCATTTGCATCCTCCTATATAATGATTTCATTACTACCATTCTATACCAAATGCAACATTTCATCAAGATGATCAAATAATTTCCCTATAAACAAAAAAACAGCAGATTGATTAAATCCTCAATCTTGCTGTTTTTTGTGTACTATAATGTTCTTACAGCTACAACCCCATCAATTGCTTTTATTTTGGCTACGATATCTTCTTCAACTTTTTTATCCGAATCAATCACTGTGTAAGCCCAGTCTTTCTTACTCTTATTCATCATATCCATAATATTTATGTCTGCATGGGCAAGAATAGTTGTAATCTGACCTACCATGTTACGGATATTTTTATGGGCTACAACTGTACGATAATTGGTTGTTCTCACCATTTCACAATCTGGGAAGTTCACAGAGTTCTTAATATTACCATGCTCAAGATAATTTCTTAATTGTTCGGCAGCCATCATTGCACAATTTTCTTCTGATTCAGGAGTTGACGCTCCTAAATGAGGAATAGCAATAATATTTTCCACATCAATTAATTCTTCAGAAGGAAAATCTGTTACATAAGCTGCTACAATACCCTCTTTGATCGCTTCAATTAAATCGGTATTATTAACCAATTCTCCTCTTGAGAAATTAAGAATTCTAACGCCCTTTTTCATTAATGCAAACTTTTCTTTGTTAAGCATATTCTTTGTTTCATCTAAAAGAGGTACATGAACGGTAATATAATCACATTCAGACAGTAAAGATTCTAAACTTACAGCTCGATGAACAGAACGAGACAATCCCCAGGCCGCATCAATAGACATATAAGGATCATATCCTTGAACATCCATACCAAGTGAATGGGCAGCATTCGCTACTAAAACCCCAATAGCTCCTAAGCCGATAACGCCTAATTTCTTGCCCAATATTTCAGGACCAGCAAATTCTGACTTACCTTTTTCAACGAGTTTAGGCACTTCGCTTCCTTGTCCTTTTAAGCTCTTTGTCCATTGGATGCCTTCTACAATTTTTCTAGACGAAAGGAGTAACCCCGCTAAAACCAATTCTTTAACACCATTGGCATTGGCTCCCGGTGTATTGAAGACAACGATTCCTTTTTCTGAGCATTCTTCTACAGGAATATTATTCACTCCAGCCCCTGCTCTAGCAATTGCCTTTAATGAAGCCGGTAACTCCATGCCATGCATTTTGGCACTTCTAACTAAAATCCCATCCGGATTTGTACAGTCATTACTAACTTCATATGTATCCTTTGGCAATAGCTCTAAGCCTTTCTCAGAAATATTGTTTAAAGTTTGAATCTTATACATTGTGCTCCCCCTATCGATTTTCCATTTCGAACTTCTTCATAAATTCAACTAAGGTTTTTACTCCCTCTACAGGCATTGCATTATATATGCTTGCACGCATTCCGCCAACTGTTCTATGGCCTTTTAAATTCACTAGACCTTGAGCAGTCGCTTCTTTTATAAATTTAGCATCTAAGTCTGCTGATGGAGAAACAAAAGGAATATTCATTAAAGAACGATATTTTGGAACTACTGTTCCTTTAAAGAAGCTTGATTGATCTAAATAGTCATAAAGAAGCTTAGCTTTTTCTTCATTGATTTTTTGCATTGCAGCTACGCCACCCATATTTTTAACCCATTCAAAAACTAATTTTGCTATATATATGCTGTAAGTAGGTGGTGTATTATACATAGAACCGTTCTCTGCATGGATTTTATAATCAAACATAGTTGGTGTGATATCCATCGCATTTCCAATCAAGTCTTCACGAATAATAACCACAGTAAGTCCGGCAGGTCCCATATTCTTTTGTGCCCCGGCAAAAATTACGCCAAACTTACTCACATCATATACTTCAGATAAAATATTTGAAGACATATCAGCTACCAGAGGTACATCTCCAGTGTCAGGCAGCTCAATAAATCTCGTTCCATAAATGGTGTTATTGGTTGTTATGTAAAAATAATCTGCATCAGGTGAAAAGGTGCTTTTATCTAACTCGGGAATATAATTAAAAGTTGCATCTTCTGAAGAAGCAACTACATTTACTGTTCCATATCTGCTTGCTTCAGCAATAGCCTTTTTAGCCCATAAACCTGTTTTTACATAATCTGCTTTCTTACTGTTTTTAAATAGATTTAAAGGAACCATAGCAAATTGGCTAGAAGCTCCTCCTTGTAAAAAAAGAACCTTATAGTTCTCTGGAATATTCATAATTTCTCTAAGAACTGCTTCGGCTTCATCAATAATTGCTTGATACGCTTTTGAACGATGGCTCATTTCCATTACTGACATGCCGGTGTCTCTGTAAATAACCAATTCTTCTTGAGCTTTTCTTAAGACTTCTTCAGGCAGCATCGAAGGACCTGCTGAAAAGTTATACACTCTATCCATATTACCCCTCCTAGTAATGAAAACACAAAAAAATCTATTCTTTGATATTTTACTAACAATCTTGCTAAGAATTATATACAAAAACATAAAATTCGTCAATATAAAATAATTATGATTTTTAACTTTTAAAAAATATATAATATGCTAAAATGTACAAATATTTTTAATTGTGATTCTAAGAGAATTAAGCCAATGTTGCTACCATTACAGCTTTAATCGTATGCATTCTATTTTCTGCTTCATCAAATACAACCGAAGCCTTGCTTTCAAAAACTTCCTCTGTTACCTCATTTCCCTTAACTGCCGGAAGACAATGCATAAAAATTGTATGATCTTTTCCGGTTTTCTTCATCAAAGATGTATTCACTTGATATGGCGTTAGTAGTTTAATGCGTTCTTCGGATTTTTCTTCTTCTCCCATGGAGCACCATACATCTGTATAAATAACATCTGCTCCTTCCACAGCAGATTGAACATCTTCCGTAATCGTAATTTTTCCTTTTGACGCTTCTGCAAATAATTTGCATTCTTCAACTAAGGATTCTTCAGGCCATAATTCCTTTGGGGCAGCAATAACAAAATCCATTCCCATTTTTGCGGAACCAATCATTAAACTATTGGCCATATTGTTTCGGCCGTCCCCCGTATATACAAAACGAATTCTTTTTAAATCCCCAAATTTTTCTTTAATCGTTAATAGGTCAGCAAGTATTTGTGTCGGATGATAAGTATCGGTCAATCCGTTCCAAACTGGCACTCCACTGTAGTTGGCCAGTTTTTCAACCGTTTTTTGTTTAAACCCTCTAAATTGAATTCCGTCAAAAAGACGGCCCAGTACCCTTGCAGTGTCTTCAATGGACTCTTTATGTCCTAATTGAATGTCATCTTTACCCAAATATTCCGGATGGGCTCCTTCATCAATGCATGCTACGGTAAAAGCACATCGTGTTCTTGTTGAAGGTTTTTCAAAGATAAGAGCTATGTTTTTCCCTTGCAAAAGAGTTCCTTTTATGCCCATCCTCTTTTTTCTTTTTAAATCCTCTGCCAAATCTAATAAATACTCAATTTCATTCGGTGTGAAGTCTTTTAAAGTTAAAAGACTTCGTCCTCTTAGATTCATCCCCATGGTTCTCCTCCTCATTATATGATTTGAATAATCAATTTATATCTCTACATATAGTAATCTAAGGTTTCATAAGTTAATGATTCTTTTTTATTATAGGTTTTGAGAGCAAGCAAATACGCTTTTGCAGTATCCAAAGAAGTAAAACAAGGTATTTTCATCTGCTCTGCTGTAGTACGTATTTTAAATCCGTTTTTATTGGGGTTTTTGCCCAATGTAGGTGTATTGAGTACAATACTTATTTCTTTATTCTTCATCATTTCATAGATTTTTTCAAGCTTATTGATTGAAATTGATTTTACTTCTAATCCATGCTCTGCGAGATATTTTGCAGTTCCTTCACTTCCAATAAGCTCAAAGCCTATATCTTTAAAATCCTTGAGTATTTCTACGGCTTCTTTTCTGTCTTTTTTTCTTAAGGACACAAAGATTTTTCCATTTCCCGGGAATGTATATCCTGCTCCACTAAACGCCTTAACGAGTGCCTTTTCATATACTGAGTCTACGCCTAATACTTCCCCAGTGGATTTCATCTCTGGGGTTAGAGCCACATCAACATTATTTAGCTTTTGGAATGAAAATACCGGTGCCTTTACTGCAACTAAATTCGTATTATTGTATAAACCTACCCCATAACCTTGATCTTTTAATTTTTCTCCTAAAATCACTTTTACTGCCACATGTACCATAGGAATTTTGGTTACCTTGCTTAAAATAGGTACTGTTCTGGAGGCTCTGGGATTTACTTCGATAACATATACCTTTTCATCTTTAACCACAAACTGAATGTTCATTAAGCCGATTACTTGCAAAGCCTTAGCGATCTTCTTAGTATACAAAGTCAAGGTATCAATGACATTTTGTGAAAGGGTTTGAGGAGGATATACGCAAATACTGTCCCCTGAATGAACCCCTGTTCTTTCGATATGTTCCATGATTCCCGGAATAAGAATATCTTCTTTGTCAGATATCGCATCAACTTCAACTTCTTTTCCTTCTATATATTGATCGACTAAAATAGGATGTTCCGTAGAAAGAGAGGTTGCTTCCTTCACATACTCTCTTAGTTCGTCTTCAGAATAAACAACCTGCATGGCTCTTCCCCCAATGACATAGGAAGGCCTTACAAGAACAGGATACCCAATTTCTTCTGCAACCCTTACTGCCTCATCCATATGGGTTACGGCACAGCCCTTAGGTTGTGGAATATTTAGTTCTTTAAGAAGCTGTTCAAAAAGTTTTCTATCCTCGGCAACATCTATTGAATCCACGGATGTTCCCAAAATTTGAACGCCTCTTTTTAATAATTTGGGTGCAAGGTTAATGGCAGTTTGCCCTCCAAATTGTACAATGACCCCTTTAGGCATTTCTTTTCTGATAACATTGTATACGTCTTCTATATACAATGGCTCAAAGTAAAGTTTGCCTGCAGTGTCAAAATCAGTACTAACCGTTTCGGGATTATTATTGATAATAATTGACTGATACCCAGCTTTTTCAATTCCCCATACTGCATGTACGGAACAATAGTCAAACTCTATTCCCTGTCCGATTCTTATTGGTCCTGAACCTATTACAATGATTTTCTCTTTTTTACTGATGATGTTTTCATCCTCTTGTTCATAGGTAGAATAGTAATAAGGGGTCTCCGATTCAAACTCACCAGCACAGGTGTCTACCATTTTGTAAACCGGATATAT
>JAAYPH010000085.1 GCA_012519955.1 Candidatus Epulonipiscium sp. | reverse complement strand
TGTTCTATAATCATAGCTGCAAGAGTAGGATTGCAGGTAGTGACTTTAACCGGATATTCTAATTTCTTTTCATAAATCCACATGGCATATCCTCCTTACAAGTAAATTCATCTTCCCATGGCCAGGGAGATTCAATCCATTGCCAAGGATATTGGCTCGGTGCATTGCCAAAGTTAGTTAAAGGACCATATTGGCGTTCATACATCATTTTTAGATTCATTAATTCCTGTGTAAGTTTATTATAATCCATGAGGGCTTGCTGATGGGTGGGGTGTGTATCTAAGTATAAATTAATGTCAATTACTGCAAATTCCACTTCTTGGATTCTTCGCATTAATTGCTCACGATTCATATCCATAGGTTGACCTCCTTCACTTATTTCTTCTATCATAGGGTTGATAAAGATTAGCAAACAGAGTTCCTTTTTTTAAAGCTTCATCTAATGGAAATAAGCGTTCATAAGGTTGATCGGGGATATAAGCCCTAGCCAATTTAATATCTTTAGGCATATACATAGGCATGGGAATATGTTTAGGCATATGCTTAGGATTAGGCATATTCATTCTACATGCACTCCTTTAAAGTTATTTTCTATATATCTTATACATATATGGTAAAAAATGTGAGAGAACATGCCGCATCTTTTATTCAGTACAAAGATCTTATTTTCACTATCAGACCAAAGAATATATAATAAATTTAAAATGCTATTTAAAAAAGTATATAAGCCATACTATAGATATAGGCAAAAGAGGAGGAATTTACATGAAATCAGAGTTTCGTTCAGGATTTGTAACACTTATAGGAAGACCTAATGTAGGAAAGTCCACCCTAATGAATCAGCTCGTAGGGGAGAAAATCGCTATAATGTCCGATAAGCCCCAAACGACCAGAAATAGAATTCAAAGTATTTTGACGAAAGAAGATTTTCAGGTGGTGTTTATTGATACGCCAGGTATTCATAAACCAAAACATAAGTTAGGGCGTTACATGGTAAAAGTGGCAGAAACCACATTAAACGAAGTAGACATTGTGCTTATGCTGGTAGAACCGACTACAACTATAGGACAAGGAGACCGTATTGTTCTTGCTGCACTTGAGAATGTCAAAACTCCTGTAATTTTAGTGATTAACAAAATTGATACCATAGAGAAACAAGCGCTCTTAGAAGTAATTGACTCTTATAAAGATGCCTATAACTTCGCTGAAATCATTCCTATTTCAGCGTATACTGGTGAAAATTGTGATAGACTTCTTGAAGTCATTCGCGAAAGGCTTCCGGAAGGGCCGCAGTATTTTCCTGCTGATATGATTACCGATCAGCCTGAAAAACAATTGGTAGGAGAATTGATCAGGGAGAAAGCCTTGCATTTACTGCAGCAAGAAATACCCCATGGCATTGCAGTTGAGATTGAGAGTATGAAAAGCAGAGAAGGCCAGGACATTATTGATATCAATGCAGTGATATATTGTGAAAGAGATTCTCATAAAGCCATTATTATTGGAAAACAGGGCTCAATGTTAAAGCAAATTGGCAGCAGATCGAGAAGAGATATAGAAAGATTATTAGGTTCTAAAGTATTTTTGGACATATGGGTAAAAGTAAAAAAGAATTGGAGAGATGACGACTTCATCTTAAAAAATTTCGGGTTCGATCCAAAATCTATTTGAAAAAGAATAGTCTCTATATTACAATAAAATCGTAGACGCAATAAAGTGGGGTGAGAAAATGGAGCAGACAAATTTGTTGGATGAGATTAAAAATTTAATTCAGAATTCAGATAATAAGGAACTAATTTATAGGATAGAGGAACTTCATCCAGCTGATATCGCAGAGATTCTGCTCGATTTAGATGAGCAAGAGCAGAAGTATTTATTTAAGCTGTTACCCCATGACACAGCAGCAGAAGTTTTAAATGAAGTAGATGGAGATACTTTTGCAGCAATTCTCGAAAATTTGACTGCAGAAAAAACTACAGAAATTCTTGATGAAATGTCATTAGACGATGTTGCGGATATTCTTGGAGAATTATCCGAAAGTGAGCAGACAAAAATCATCGAATTATTCGATCATGAAGATGCCGCAGATATTCGCGACTTGATGCATTATAGCGAAGATACTGCTGGTGGTATTATGACCACCGAATTCGTATCCGTTAGAGAAGATATGACCATCAGTCAAGCAATAGAAGAACTGCGAAGTATGGAAAGTGAAGCAGAAACGATTTATTACGTCTATGTTACAGATTATATCGGTACATTAGTAGGCGTCTTATCTCTTAGAGATATTATTATGAGCAATCCGAATCGTTTGGTCTCTGAGGTTATGCAAAGCAATGTGATCTATGTAAACGTCCATATGGACCAGGAAGAAGTTGCCAAGGCGGTTGCAAAATATGACTTGCTTGCTATTCCTGTTGTGGATAATGAAACCATTCTTCAAGGGATCATTACAGTAGACGACATTTTGGACGTTATCGAAGAAGAAGCAACTGAGGACATTTTTAGGATTGCCGGTACCGGTGAAATTGAATACGATGAAAATGACAGTACAGCCAGTCATTTATGGTCTTCCGTAAAATCAAGACTTCCATGGCTGATGATTACATTGGCAGGAAGTTTTGTTACCGGAGCAGTTATTACAGGCTTTGAAGGTCAAATCAGTCAAAATGCCGCTTTAGTAAAATTTATGCCGGCTTTAACGGGAATGGGCGGGAATATAGGAACCCAATCCTCTACATTGACCGTAAGAGGAATAGCAACCGGAAGAATTAACAGTAAAGAAATTTCTAAAAATCTATTCAGAGAAGGTCTAGTTGGGATTTTTATTGGAGCTATTTGTGGTATTGCAACGAGTCTCGTTGCTGGTTTAGCTTTTGGTCAACCTCAATTAGGGCCAGTTGTAGGCTTCTCTATGGCTGCTAATATGTTAACGGCTTCTACTATTGGAACATTGGCTCCGTTGATTTTTAAGAACATCGGCATTGATCCCGCTGTTGCTTCAGCACCGTTTATTTCTACAACAATTGATATTACAGGAAATATCATTTATTTTACATTAGTAAAATTAATGACAGGAATTTAAATGTATTTTGTCAAGGGATGTAACACTGGTAAGTTTTTTGCAGTATATAAACCAGCTAAGAGGAGACCCTAATGATATAAATTCAAGAATAGGGGGACTCGGTATGCTTGAAAAAATTTTTTGGGATGTTTTTCAAAAAACAGGAAATATAGAGGCTTATCTTGCATTAAAAGAATGTAGCCATTGTAAAACAGAGGCCTCTAAAGAATTATTTCCTGAAACAGAAAAACTAAAACGTGAAAAAAAGATAAAGAAAGATGAATGAAATGGAGCATATTAAAACAAAAGGCATAGTCTTAAAGGAAATCAATGTAGGAGAAGCAGATAAAATCCTTAAGGTATTTACCAAGCTAAAAGGTAAAATATCTGTTTCTGCAAAAGGCGCTAGAAAGAATAAAAGCCATCTGGCTGCCGGAACACAACTGTTTTCCTATTGTGACTTTTTTATATACCAAGGAAGGAATTATAATATTATTCAACAATTAGAGATTATTAATACATTTCACGGCATACGGGAAGACATAATCAAGCTGACGTATGCCTCCTATTTTTTTGAACTTCTTGATTCTGTGCTTGAAGAAGAGCAAGTCAATGAAAGTCTTCTTCTTCTTACTTTAAAGACCCTTTCTGTTTTAGAAAAAACAAATAGAAATCCGAGATTAATTGCAAAAATATATGAGTTAAGATTAATGGATTCAATTGGTTATATGCCTGAAATTCTTCAATGCGTAAGCTGTGGGGCACAAGAAGATATTCATAGATTTAGCTCAAGACTTGGAGGCATTCTGTGCAATAACTGCAGCAGCAAAGATCTTTATTCCCATATGATGTCCCAAGGAACATGGTATACGCTTCAATACATATTATCTTCCGATTTATCTAATTTGTTTAAATTTAATTTGGATGATAAAATATTGGAGGAATTAGACAGAATCACTCAGAGTTATTTATCTTATCATATAGAGAAAAAATTTAAAACTCTAGACTTTCTGAGGGAAATTCAAGATATTTATAAGTAATGTATATTGACAAAACCTAAGTAATTTGTTAGATTAATTTTAATTTAATACCCTGCGATGAGAAAGAAGAGTAGCTAAATAGAGTTGTAAAGCGAGTCGGAGATGGTGGAAGCCCGATCAATATATTTAGTGAAGGGAGCTTTTGAGCAGATGCATTCAAAACAAGGTGGATGTTTTTACATCAAAAAGGGTGGAACCGCGGAAGCACAGAGTCTTTCGTCCCTTATGGGATGAATGGCTTTTTTTTATTGCATAAAAATAATATAAAAGTGGAGGTAATAAACATGGAAAAGTCTATGGAGAAAGTTGTTGCCTTAGCAAAAAATAGAGGATTCGTCTATCCTGGATCAGAGATCTATGGAGGCTTATCTAACACATGGGATTACGGTCCTCTAGGGGTTGAACTTAAAAACAACGTAAAAAAAGCTTGGTGGAAGAAATTCATTCAAGAAAGTACTTATAATGTTGGAGTGGATTGTGCAATCTTGATGAACCCACAAGTATGGGTAGCTTCAGGTCATGTAGGAGGATTCAATGATCCCCTTATGGATTGTAAAGATTGTAAAGAAAGATTTAGAGCTGACCAGCTGATAGAAAATTATGCAAAAGAAAACGGAATACAGATTTCTGTTGACGGCTGGGACAATTCTCAGATGAAACAGTACATTGATGAGAATAACATTCCTTGTCCCAGCTGCGGAGCGCATAATTTTACAGATATAAGACAATTTAATCTTATGTTTAAAACCCATCAGGGCGTAACAGAGGATTCAAAAAATGTTGTTTACTTACGCCCGGAAACAGCTCAGGGTATCTTTGTTAATTTCAAAAATGTGCAAAGAACTGCTAGAAAGAAGATACCTTTTGGAATAGGACAAATTGGAAAATCCTTTAGAAATGAAATTACTCCTGGAAACTTCACATTCAGAACCAGAGAATTTGAACAAATGGAATTGGAATTTTTCTGTGAACCGGGAAAAGATTTGGAATGGTTTAATTATTGGAAAGAATTTTGTAAACAATGGCTTTTAAACTTAGGCATCAAGGAAGAACATATGCGTATCAGAGATCACTCCCCAGAAGAGCTGTCCCATTACAGCAATGCTACATCTGATATTGAGTACCTATTTCCTTTTGGATGGGGAGAATTATGGGGCATAGCAGACAGAACGGATTATGACTTAAAGCAGCATCAAGAACATTCAGGAGAAGATATGAGTTATTTTGATCCAAATCTGAATGAGAAGTATATTCCTTATTGCATAGAACCTTCCTTAGGTGCAGATCGTGTGACACTGGCATTTTTATGTGAGGCTTATGATGAAGAAGAAGTTGGAGAAGGAGATGTAAGAACAGTACTTAGATTCCATCCTGCGTTAGCACCTGTTAAAGCCGCAGTTTTACCTCTTTCTAAAAAACTTTCGGATTCTGCGTTTAAAATCTATGAAAACTTGGCAAAACTATATAATGTGCAATTTGATGAAAGCGGCAGCATTGGAAAGCGTTATAGAAGACAAGATGAAATAGGAACGCCTTTCTGTATTACTTATGATTTTGATTCAGAAACCGATCATTCCGTAACGGTTAGAAATAGAGATACAATGGAGCAAGAAAGAATCAAAATTGAAGATTTAGAATCTTATTTAAAAGACAAGATGGATTTTTAAAATTTTTTAAAAATCCCTCTATGATTTTTTAGGTTTTATGTTATAATTATTAATGACATGAATAGACAAAACTTGGTAATAGAAAGAGATTAATAACAATTTTCGTTCCATATAATTAATGAAAGTTTTGCTATTCTATAACAAAAGAACATCTAAAAATATATAGGAGGTAATTTTCATGAGTAAGAAGTTTGTTTACATGTTCAGTGAAGGCGATGCATCAATGAGAGAGATCCTCGGTGGAAAAGGTGCAAACTTAGCTGAAATGACAAAATTAGGACTTCCAATTCCACAAGGATTTACCGTTTCTACAGAAGCATGTAATGAATATTATGAAAACGGTCAAAAAATTTCTGATGAAATTGTAAAACAAATTGAAGAATCCTTAGCTAAGTTAGAAGAAATTTCAGGTAAAAAATTTGGTGATATCGAAAATCCTTTACTTGTATCTGTGCGTTCCGGAGCAAGAGCTTCAATGCCTGGTATGATGGATACAATCTTAAACTTAGGATTAACTGACCAAGCGGTTGAAGGATTTGCAAAAGCTACTGACAATCCTCGTTTTGCTTATGATTCATATAGAAGATTTATTCAAATGTTCTCTGATGTTGTTATGGGCATTCCTAAGTCTAAATTCGAAAGAGTTTTAGATGAAATTAAAGAAGAAAAAGGTGTAGAATACGATACTGAGTTAACAGCAGATGATATGAAAAATGTTGTTGCTCAATTTAAAGAACTTTACAAACAAGAAAAGGGAGAAGATTTCCCACAAGATCCTAAGAAACAATTAATGGAAGCTGTTACAGCGGTATTCCGTTCCTGGAACAATCCTCGTGCGATCGTATACAGAAGAATGAATGACATTCCTAGCAGCTGGGGAACTGCTGTTAACGTTCAAATGATGGTATTTGGTAATATGGGTGAAACATCCGGTACAGGTGTTGCCTTCACAAGAAACCCTGCTACAGGAGAAAAAGCTATCTACGGAGAATACCTCATCAATGCTCAAGGAGAAGACGTTGTTGCTGGTATCCGTACACCAAAACCAATCAAGACTTTAGAAGAAGATATGCCTGAAGTATATCAACAATTCATGGATATAGCACATAAGCTTGAAAACCACTACAGAGACATGCAAGACATGGAATTTACCATTGAAAATAAAAAATTATATTTCCTTCAAACTCGTAATGGTAAAAGAACAGCTGCAGCTGCATTAAAAATCGCTGTTGATTTAGTTGAAGAAGGACTTATCACAGAAGAAGAAGCTTTACTTAAAGTAGATCCAAAACAATTAGACCAATTATTGCATCCTGCATTTGATGCTAAGGCATTAAAAGCTGCTAAACCAATCGGAAGAGGTCTTCCAGCATCTCCAGGAGCTGCTGCAGGTAGAGTATACTTTACAGCTGATGATGCAAAAGCTGCTAAAGAAGCAGGAGAAAGAGTTATCTTAGTACGTCTTGAAACATCTCCAGAAGATATTGAAGGAATGGTAGCTGCTCAAGGTATCTTAACTGCTCGTGGAGGTATGACATCTCATGCTGCCGTAGTAGCAAGAGGTATGGGAACATGCTGCGTATCCGGACTTGGAGAAATCAAAATCAATGAAGAAGAAAAATATTTCACATTAGGTGGACAAACCTTCCATGAAGGAGATTACATTTCTTTAGATGGTTCTACAGGTAATGTTTACGGAGAAGACATTCCAACTGTTGAACCAGAAATCTCTGGAGATTTTGCTAAATTCATGGGATGGGCTGATAAAGTTAGAAAACTTCAAGTTAGAACAAATGCTGATACACCAAAAGATGCTAGAGTTGCAGTAGAATTTGGTGCAGAAGGAATTGGTTTAACTCGTACAGAGCATATGTTCTTTGAAGAAGATCGTATTCCTAAAGTACGTAAGATGATTCTTGCTAAGACAGAAGAAGAAAGAAGAAAAGCTTTAGAGGCACTTCTTCCATTACAAAGAGAAGACTTCATTGGAATTTATGAAGCTATGGAAGGACGTCCTGTAACTGTACGTCTTCTTGACCCACCATTACATGAGTTCTTACCTCAAGCAGATGAAGATATCAAAGCTTTAGCTCAAGATATGGGAGTAACATTTGAAGAATTAAAAGCTACTGTAGAATCCTTACATGAACTCAACCCAATGATGGGTCATCGTGGATGCCGTTTGGCAGTATCTTATCCAGAAATTGCAGAAATGCAAGCTAGAGCAATTATTGAAGCTGCTGTACAAGTTAAGAAAGACAAAGGTTATGATATCGTACCTGAAATCATGATTCCTTTAGTTGGAGACGTTAAAGAATTAGCATATGTTAAATCCGTAGTTGTAAAAACAGCTGATGAAATCATTAAAGAAGCAGGAATCGAATTAACTTATAAAGTTGGTACAATGATTGAAATCCCAAGAGCAGCAGTAACTGCAGACGAAATTGCAAAAGAAGCTGAATTCTTCTCCTTTGGTACAAACGACTTAACACAAATGACCTTTGGATTCTCCCGTGACGATGCAGGAAAATTCTTAGACGATTATTATTCAAAACAAATTTATGAATCAGATCCATTTGCTAAATTAGACCAAACAGGTGTAGGAGCATTAATTGAAATGGCTGCACAAAAAGGCCGTTCTACAAGACCTGATATTAAATTAGGTATTTGTGGAGAACATGGTGGAGATCCATCTTCTATCGAATTCTGCCACAAACTTGGATTAAACTATGTATCCTGTTCACCATTCCGTGTTCCAATCGCTAGATTAGCTGCTGCTCAAGCTGCAGTATCCGGTGGTCAAGCAAACCTTGGTCAAAAATAATAAATATTGAACTAGAAAAGCGTAAGACAATTGTCTTGCGCTTTTTTTGTGCTAAAATTATGTTTCTTTGTTAATAGGGCTCTTTGTCAATAGTTGGGGAGGGATTTATTCAAATGAGGTATTATGGAAGAAAAAATGTGCTAAAAAACAGCTATTATGGAACACCTTCTGATAGAATATTAGCATGAAGTTAGGACAGGTCTTATTGTGTGCAGTATAGCTTCCTTAAGAAAGGATATTAAATCAATAGTAAGTTTTTTTGCACAGACTCAAGAAAAGAATATAGAATTGTTCATAAAGAAGGAGAATCTGGTCTCGGGAAGTCAACTAGGTAAATATGCACTTACCTCTATCATTCATGTTCCATATTTGTGAATATAGTGAATGGTCTATCTCGTACTCCTATATGAATTGGAATTAGTGTGCTGTCACTTAATAAGGTTAAGACTCAGTGCATTTTTTGCTATATAATTTTGTAATTATAATATATTTAAGTGTAAAAATTTGTTATAATGAACATTAGTATAATAGTGTACAAAAGATATTATTGGGGGCATCAGTATGAAAGAAAATAAGCATTTAAATGTTGTGAAATCAATCATAATCATTTACTTAATATGTTTCATGTTTAGAGCAGTTGAATACATGTTTATTCGTACAGATCAAAGCATCTTGGGCGAGGCGTTTATACATAAATTGGCAGGTATCCTCGTGCTCATGTTGGCATTAAGATATTTTTCACTAAACAGGTCGGAAGTCGGCCTTTCAGTCAAGTCGGCAGACAAATATGCTCTCTATGGCCTGCTGCTTGGTGCAGCAGTGTTCATGATCGCTTATGGGACTGAGTTTTTTATACAAGTATCAAGAGACAGCAGTCCTTCCATGCAAATTTATGTGACGAGCTATACGGTTAATGGCAATCAAGGCAGGCAAACAGGTCTATTGTTTTTTGCTTTTTGTATTATTGGGAATCTTATCAATGTTGTTATGGAAGAAGGTATCTTTCGCGGGTTATTTATCAGACTTTATGAATCAAGATATTCCTTTGTTAAAGCGGTCACTTTTTCATCTATCCTATTTGGCATCTGGCATATCGCTGCTCCTGTACGCAGCTTGTTGGATGGAGATATAAGTACGTCCGGGGCGGTGATGTCTGCCATAATACTTTTTTTAACAACAGGAATCACAGGAGCAAAATTCTGTTTGCTTACTAAAATTACGGGTTCGCTCTGGATGCCTATGACAGATCACTTTTTCAATAACACCATTATCAATCTTATGCATGTCGTAACACTTTCTGGAACCGATGAATTACAGGTAATCCGCATTTCCATTGCTCAAACCATATCGTTTCTGATTGTCCTTTTCATTTATTGGAAAAGCGGATCACACCACAAGCAGACATTCGACCCATATATAGGGAATTATATCTGACCATAACCAGGAGATGCTATGAGAACAATTTTGAAGGTAGCTATTGATTGGATTAACAGACGTATAGTTTATGGCTTGCAAGAAGTGTTCTAGAATGTGAAAAAAGACGATAGGTTTATTATGATAGCAGCTACTCAAGCTGCAATAACTGGTGGACAAGGAAACCTTGGTCAAAAATAATATATGGACTAGAAAAGCGTAAGACAATTGTCTTGCGCTTTTTTGTACTAAAATCATGCTTTTTTTCTGAGAGAAAATATTGAGAACTATGTTTCATGTCGAAATAATCATGTTTCATGCAGAGGACAGTTTTTTTGGTAAAATTATGATAGATTAATTATAGGGGAATGTTCCCTGTACACTACTCGCATAGGAATGGAGGAACGTTATGCTACAAAATCTCATCGCAATCATCGCAATTGCTGTGGTCATTGTTCTATGGGTAAGAGCTACCCAACGTAAATTGGTAATGCTCGATGAAAATGTCAGGAATGCTATGAGTCAAATAGGGGTGCAGCTTTCAAGTCGTTTTGATGCTCTGATGCAGCTTTTGGATTTAACAAAGGATTATTCCAGGAACGACATTAAAATCCTGATTGAAACAATCCAATCCAGAAGAACTGTGATTACAGTAAAATCTACGGCGGATGATGTAATTTGCCAGGAAGGGCTTATTTCTGAAGCTTTGTTCAAAATTGAAATGGTAACAGAACAATATCCAGAATTAAAGACAAGCCCAAATTACATCAAAACTATGGATGCAGTGCAAACCTTTGATAATATGGTACGAACTAGCCGCTTAATTTATAACGACAGTGTGGCAAAATTGAACCAAGAAATTCGAATGTTCCCTGTGTCAATGATTGCTGGGGTATTGGGTTTTAGGAAAAGAGACTATCTAGATGATCAGGGGACTAAGGCGGGCATATCAAGTATAAAACGCGTTGCATAGTGACCATCCCTACTGATGAACGGTGATTTAATCCAACTAAAAGCGATTTATACCACCTATGAGTGAATAGAGGTAGTGAAATTATTAGGGTGTCGGCAGAAGTACTGCTGAGACCCTTGTCGTTTATTCTGATTAGAAAGCAGCCGTAGACATTGACAAAGATATTACGGGGAAATAACAATAAGAAAAATTCGATGATATTTATTAGAATTATCATTTAATTATTGATAATTGTATAGAAAAATGCAATTGCAAAGTCAAATTATGAATGGTGCAATAAAATTATTATAAAAAGACGATAAAAAAATACTGAAATCTTAACTAACTTAAACGAATCTGTTGAAAAAAACGTAGTATTGTTATAAACTATTAAAGGGTGAATTTGAATATTTACTTTTGTAATAATTCAAGATTCAAAATTTTGTTATTGAAGGAGGACGATTTATGAAAAAGAATTTAGGTTTCTTAATGTCCATGGTACTGATGGTTTCTTTAGTTATATCGGGCTGTGGAGGAAAGACTACACTTAAGATGGCTACTGGAGGTACAACAGGTACATACTATGCTTACAGTGGAACAGTTTCTCAAGTACTTAGTCAAAAAATCAATAATCTAACCTTTAACGTACAATCTACAGGTGCTTCCAAAGCTAACATCTACCTTGTATCCGATGAGGAAGCAGATATCGCTATAGTTCAAAATGATGTTATGTACTATGCTTATAATGGTATCGATCTTTTCGAGGGAGAAAAAGTTAGTGGATTCTCTGCTATGGCTGGTGTTTATGCGGAAGTTTGTCAAGTAGTAGCGAAGAGTGGAATTACTTCCATTGAAGATCTTAGAGGCAAACGTGTTTCTGTAGGTGACGTTGGTTCCGGAGTGGAGTTTAACGCACGTCAAATCCTTGAGGCATATGGTATGACATTTGACGATATTGTTGTCAGCAACTTAAGCTTTGGTGATAGTGCAACTGCATTAAAAGATGATAAAATTGATGCATTTTTCTGTGTTGCTGGAGCGCCTACAACTGCAATTGTAGAGCTTGCAACATCTAATCAAATTAATTTGTTGGAAGTTGATGATGAACATGCAGCAAAATTAATTGAGAAATATCCTTTCTATACGAAGTTCTCTGTTCCTGGAGGATCTTATAAAGGTGTTGATAATGAGGTTCAGACTGTAGCCGTAGTCGCAACTTACATTGTTTCTGACAGTCTAAGTGAAGATTTGGTTTACAATATGACAAAAGCACTTTTTGAAAATGCTGAAGAAATTGCAAAGGCACATCCGAAGGGTGCAGAACTAGATCCTGCATATTCAGTTTCCAGTATCTCCATACCATTGCATCCCGGTGCAGAAAAGTATTATAAAGAAATCGGCGTTTTGAAATAATGCAAAGAAATCCTTGGTTGACGGGGACCGCGATCGTGTTTATAATATTCACGGTCTCCGTAATTTTATTCTTTTCTATTTCCACTCCATGTTTGATTCTAAAAAATGGTGATACGGGGGAAGTCATCACATCTTTTTCCATTAAAGATGGAGATGAATTTTCTGTTACCTTCATCCATTCTGTGAATAATAGTCCAGTAACCGATGTTTACCAAATTCGGAAGAGTAAAATCTATGTTGACCGAACAATTTATTATGCTTTTGGCGCTGGTGTACAGACAGAAATAGAAGAAGGGCAGTCTCTTGAATACGGTCAGGATGGCTCTATGATTGTCAGTGGTTTTAATAGGTTAATGGACCGTCTTTCTTATATTGTTGGAACGGTTTCCGACCATACCTTACAGATTCATGGACAAGATATTAGTTTACGAGAGCTTTGTGGGAAAAATACCACTGTTCAATTTGTGATTGGACGAAGATTTTTCGCTTTATACCTGTTCGAAATGATGAACCAGGTATTAAATGAATTTTTTTGATGCGGTTTTTGATTTGGAATAGGTATAATATTTTAACAACAAGGAGGATGATGTATGTCTGAAGTAAAGCACACGCCCCATTCTTTAATGGAGGAAGCAGAACAAATAGATGTAGATGCCCTTATGGCTGAATATGATCGTGAATCTAATACGAGGCACTATACTGGTGTACCCAGAAATATCATTCGCTGCATCTTAGTTGCATTTTCAGTGTATATATTTTATATGAATCTTTTAAGTGTTTGGCCGGAGCAAATCCGTAGAGCTTCTTTCGTAGGATTTATTGTTTTTATGGCTTTTGCCCTTTATCCTGCTAAAAAGAAATCTGCAAAACGTGAGAATTTTGTACCGTGGTACGATATAGTGCTAGGTCTTGTTGGATCAGCTTGTTTTGCATACTTTATAATAAACTTTGAAAGTATAGCAACAAAAGCTACCCGTATTACTCAAGTAGACGTTATTATTGGTGTTGTAGGATTACTTATTACTGCAGAAGTATGCAGAAGAGTAGTTGGTATTCCAATTTTAGTGGTTGCCGGTGCATTCATTGGATATGGTTTTTATGCAGGGTATTCACTTAAACGTATTGTATATACATTATTCTATACTCTTGATGGTATCATTGGTACTCCTATTGGTGTTTGTTCAACTTTTATTGTTTTGTTTATCATTTTAGGTTCATTTCTTGAAAAGACGAATATTGGTACCTTTTTTATTGATATAGCGAATTCTGTTGCGGGATGGGCAACAGGAGGACCTGCAAAAGTTGCTGTTATTTCCAGTGCTTTAGAAGGAATGTATTCTGGTAGTTCTGTTGCAAATACTGTTGGTTCTGGTAGTGTTACTATTCCTGTAATGAAGAAGGCAGGATACGACAAAGATTTTGCGGCGGCAGTTGAGGCTGCTGCTTCAACTGGAGGACAAATTATGCCCCCAATTATGGGAGCTGCTGCATTCCTTATGGCTGAAATGACCGAGACAAGTTATGCTACAATTGCTTTAGCAGGTATTTTTCCCGCTATCCTTTACTTTAGTGGTATATTTCTAATGGTACATTTTGAAGCGAAGAAAACGGGACTTAAAGGACTTCCAAAGGAGCACATTCCTAATTTCTTTAAATTATTCTTCAAAAAAGGATATTTGTTCCTTCCAATTGTTGTATTGATTACAACTATGTCTATTGGGTATACTGCTTCAAGAGCTGCCTGTCTTGCTATATTAACTTCTATCGTTGTTAGTATGTTCCGGGAAGATACCAGGTTGACTCCAGAGACCTTTGTTGAAGCCTTGGAGAATGGTGCGAAAAATACCATTGGAGTTGCTGCAGCATGTTCTATTGCGGGTATAATAGTAGGGGTTGTATCTCTTACAGGTATAGGTCTTAAGCTTGCTGATGGTTTGCTTGC
>JAAYPH010000001.1 GCA_012519955.1 Candidatus Epulonipiscium sp. | reverse complement strand
TATCTGATTTCTGCTTCCGTTAAAGCTTCACCATTTCTTTTTTTCATAATAAGATCATACATTCTCATTGGTAAAACAAATCCTTTCTATCATTATCTGCTGCCTTTGTCGTATGGAATTCCTTCTGCTTTCGGAGCTTGAGAGTTCTTGGAAACACAAGCAAGAACGATAAGGGTAGCCATGTAAGGAATCATCTTATAAACTTCATTGGAAATCGGCAAGTCTTTGAGGACTGGAATACCTGAATAGGTGCTGGATAAGGTCTTCATAATCCCGAAGAAAAAGGCAGCTCCTAAAACACCTTTTGTTCTCCATTGTCCAAAGATTAAAACTGCCAATGCTAAGAATCCATATCCGGCAACACTTCCGTTAAAGTTGGTTGATGTTGGAACAACAAAGATCAATCCCCCTATACCGGCTAATACTCCCGAAATAATAACTCCTGCATATCGAATTTTATATACATTGATTCCTACGGAATCGGCTGCCTGAGGATGCTCTCCACAAGCTCTTAGTCTTAATCCAAATCTTGTATTATTGATCAGGATGTTTGAAAGAATATATATTGCTACACCTAAATATGTTGTAATATAACAATTCTGAAAGAACATCGGTCCGATTACAGGGATATCCCCTAAAACAGGAACCTTAACTATATGGAAAGTATCTGTGAATTGTACTTGTTGAACCCCTTGAATCATTCTTGCCATAAAGATCGCTACTGCCGGAGCAAACATATTTAATGCTGTTCCGCTAATAGTCTGGTCTGCTTTAAGGTTAATGGAAGCAAAGGCATGAAGCAGTGAAAAAATTCCTCCGCTGACACCAGCAATAAGGATTGCCAGCAATAAAAGCCCCTGACCGCTTAAAGTGTTTTGGAAAGTATTGATGAAAAAGATACTGATGAAGGCACCCATAACCATGATTCCTTCTAAAGCAATGTTAACAACACCGCTTCGTTCAGAGAACATGCCGCCTAGTGCAACGATTAAAAGAGGAATCGCAAAAAACATAGTTTGCTGAACAACGAAATATAAGATACTCATATTTGCTCACCCTCCTTCTTGCTGTTTGTCATAAGTTTACGGATAATGGCTTTGAACAATAACGCAAATGCTCCAAAGTAAACAATGGCTGAAATGATAATGTCAATAACTTCTGGTACGAAGCTATATAGCTGAAGATTATAGCCTCCTACAGTTATATGAGCAATAAACAGTCCTGCAAATAGAACACCGATTGGATTGGATAATCCCAGCAATGCAACAAATATACCTTTAAATCCTTCCGGTGCTATAACGTCTAATACTTGAATATATTTTCCTGAGCCTGCAAGGTAAAGCAGTGCTCCCCCAATTCCGGATAATGCTCCGGCAATTACCATGGATAAAACAATGTTTCTCTTAGAATTAATACCCGCATATTTACTAGCAAATGGATTGTATCCGCAGGCTTTTAATTCATATCCAAAAACGGTTTTGTCAATTAAGATATAGATAATGACTACAAAAAGAATCGCTATAAAAATCCCGATGGTCATATTAGGTCCTAAGAATTGGTCCAAGCCTGCCTTAGGCAAATTGGCAGTCGGTGCAACGGGTTTGGATTGGTTTTTTACCTGATCATAAACATGTTTAACAATTAAAATGTTTACCAGGTACATTCCAATATAATTCATCATAATGGATGAGATTACTTCGTTTACATTGGCTATGGCTTTTAGAATCCCTGGAACAAATCCCCATAATGCTCCTGCAATAGCTGCTCCCAGTATGGCAACTACCCAATGAATCTGGTCTGGAAGCCAGGTCCACTTTACTCCGATATAAACCGCTACAAAGGCACCCATCGTAAATTGCCCTGAGGCACCAATGTTAAACAACCCTGTTTTAAATGCAAAACCTACCGATAAACCGGTCATAATAATAGGAGTCGCTACGTAGAACATTTGACCGATTCCAAAGGCGCCATCTGTAAAACTGCCCTGTAAAATCATCAGAAATCCCGGAAACGCCTGGGATGGATTACTGAATAAAAGTATCAGAAGACCGAATAATAACCCAGCTATAATTGCGAGTACAGATGCAGAAAAATTAAGAATTGCTTTGTTTTCCCCTTTGCTTTTTTTCTTAGCTAGCACTGATTACACCTCTTTTCGTACCTGCCATATAAAGACCAAGTTCCTGAACTGTAACTTCCTCCGGTCTTACATCAGCAACAATTTCTCCTTCATACATTACTAAAATACGATCGCTTAAAGTCATTACCTCATCTAATTCAAAGGATACTAAAAGGACTCCTTTACCTTGATCTCTTTGTTCAACCAATTGCTTATGCACATATTCGATTGCTCCTACATCCAGTCCTCTTACCGGCTGAACGGCGATAATGAGATTGGGATCTCTGTCTAATTCCCTGGCAATAATCGCTTTTTGTTGGTTTCCTCCGGACATACCACGAACAATGGAATCTTCTCCCTGACCGCAGCGAATATCAAACTTTTCTATAAGATATTTAGCATATTGGCTGATATCGCCGAACTTTAAAAATCCTTTCTTCTGGAACTTTGGCGTAAAGTAGGATTGTAATACAAGATTTTCTTTCAGGGTATAATCAAGTACCAAGCCGTATTTTTGTCTGTCTTCCGGAATATGTGCCAGTCCGTCAAGACATTTATTACGAATCGTCTCGTTAGTGACGTCTTTTCCTTTTAACTTTACACTTCCTCCGTCTAAAGGCATCAAACCGGTAATGCCGTATACTAATTCCGATTGACCGTTTCCATCGATACCGGCTATACTGACAATTTCTCCTGCTCTCACCTGAAGGGAAACATTCTTTACAATATGTTTGTGGGTGTGCTTTGATTTGATGCATAAATCCTGAACTTCCAATACCGGTTCTCCCGGATTCATTGCTTTCTTATCTACAGAGAGGTTTACTTTTCTTCCAACCATCATCTCCGACATTTCTTCCTTGGAAGTGGTTGCAACATCTACTGTACCGATGTATTTTCCCTTACGGAGTACGCTGCATCGATCTGCCACAGCTTTGATTTCATTTAATTTATGACTTATGAATATAATGGATTTGCCTTCAGAAACCAGTTGCTTCATTACTTTTAGAAGTTCATCGATTTCCTGAGGTGTTAAAACTGCTGTAGGCTCATCAAAGATGAGAATATCGTTGTCGCAGTATAACATTTTTAAAATTTCTACCCTTTGCTGCATACCAACGGTGATATCTGATATGTAAGCATCCGGATCGATTTTAAATTTATATCTTTCACTTAATTCAAGGATTTTTTCTCTTGCGGCATCCATTTTAAGAAGCCCATTTTTGGTAGTTTCTCTTCCTAAAACAATGCTTTCCAGCACGGTAAAATTATGAACCAGTTTAAAGTGTTGGTGCACCATACCGATACCTAAATTATTCGCATCATTGGGATTATTGATTTTTACTGGTTTCCCATTAATTTTAATTTCACCTTTTTCCGGCTGATAAAGTCCGAACAAAACGCTCATTAAAGTGGATTTCCCTGCTCCGTTTTCTCCTAATAGAGCATGAATTTCTCCTTTGCGTACTTGCAGTGTAATATCATCATTTGCTTTAAAGTTACCAAATATCTTGGTAATATGATTCATCTCAATTACATTTTCCACCTTATCCCCCTCCTTACTGATTATTGCAAAGCAGCTTTTGTAAAACTTAACGGCAGTATTTCTTCCAATAAATATTCCTTATACTCTGTTTCGCTTTTTGCTAAAATTACTTTGAAGCGCTTTGGATCGCAAAATTCAGCCATCACTTGTCTGCATACGCCACAAGGTGCACAGTAATCCCCTTCACCCTTGTTGACTGAAGCTGGTCCTCCTACAATGGCAATGGCTTCAAAATCCATTTGTCCTTCTGAAACAGCTTTAAAGAAAGCAGTTCTTTCCGCACAATTGGTGGGGGTAAAGGAGGCATTTTCAATATTGCATCCTAAATAAATTTTCCCATTACTCCCCAACAAGGCAGCGCCCACTTTAAATTTGGAATATGGAGAATAGGATTTTTCCCTTGCCTGGAACGCTTTTTCGATAAGCTCCTTGTAATCTGCCATTTAAAATTGCTCCTTTACTTTAATATCTCCTTTAAAAAGCTTTTGCCGCCGATGTCTCCCTGAATATTAAAGATATCAAGAATGGTTGCTCCGATATCGGCAAAAGTATCTTTTGTTCCAATGGATGTGTTTTCTTTTATTTTCTTTCCGTAAGCAAGCATTGGAGTATATTCTCTGGAATGATCCGTACTGGGCGTTCCCGGATCGCAGCCATGATCGGCTGTAATGATTAAAATATCATCGTCTCGCATCTTTTCCATAAACAATCCTAATTGCTTATCAAATTCTGTAGCTGCCTTAGCATATCCGTCGATGTCGTTTCTATGACCATAAATCATGTCAAAATCCACCAGGTTAACAAAACATAAGCCATTAAACTCTTCATCCATAATCTGCAGTGTTTTGTTCATTCCATCCGTATTGCTGACAATCGAAACGGTTTTCTGTATGCCCTTTCCAGCAAAAATATCGTATATTTTCCCAACGCCTATGGTTTCAAGTCCAGATTGTTCTAAGTAATTTAACATTGTCTTCTTTGGCGGAATCAAAGAGTAGTCGTGGCGATGGGCTGTTCTTTTAAAGTTTGGATATTCTCCCACGAAAGGTCTTGCAATGACTCTTCCTACGCCATGCTCTCCCTGTAAGATTTCTCTTGCAATGGTGCAGTATTTGTATAAATCCTCTAAAGGAACGATGTCCTCATGGGCTGCAATTTGAAAAACGCTGTCAGCAGAGGTATAAACAATTAAATCCCCTGTTTCTACATGCTGTTGTCCATAATCACGAATAACATCCGTTCCAGAGTATGGCTTATTGCATAAAATATTTCTTCCGGTTCGTTTTCTAAATTCATTCAGCACTTCTTCGGGAAATCCGTTGGGATAAGTAGGTAAAGGTTTCTCCGAAATTAATCCGGCTATTTCCCAATGTCCGATGGTGGTATCTTTACCCATGGACTTTTCGCCCATTCTTCCGTAAGAACCTAGGGTATAGGCTTCTTTTTCTCCACAGGATACGCCGTCGATATTAAATAAACCAAGTTTTTTCATGTTAGGGGTATCATATTGACTGGATTTGACAATCGATCCTAAGGTATTGCTTCCTTCATCACTAAACAAAGCTGCATCCGGTAATTCACCGATTCCAAAACTATCTAATACAATTAAGAAAACTCTTTTCGCTATCATGTTTCCTCCTTCATCTGCTTATAAAATATAATTTTTCCGATTCCACATACTCCAAAAAATTCAATTAACTATCAGCAAATTAATTATTTAGTACTTTAACTTAATTATATTGGTTTTACTAAATTCACAAAAGGTCACTTGTCCCTTTTTGAAATCAAAATAATTTTTGTATAGTTTCGTTGAATTTCAACCCATGTTTTTGTATATAATGCACAATCCAATGGTTTAAGGTTAAAAAATTACTAAAATATCATACAATTCAACTTTTATTACATAGGAAATCCAAATGGATTTCCTATGTAATAAAAAATGCTCTATAAAGAGACTTATGCGCTTGTCTCTCTATAGAGCATCTATTAAAACTTATGTATCTTAAACTGATCTAAGCATTGGCTTCTGACATTACCTTGATAAATATCTCTGCGATGTTGGGGTCCAAAGTGACCCCTGCTTCTTTTCTAATGATTTGTAAGGCTTCTTCTTTGTGAATAGGAGGGTTACTAAAATCCTGCATCAAATCTTCATACATTTCAACCACCCTAATGACTCTTGATAGTTGAGGAATTTCTTCCTCTCTTAACCCTTTCGGGTAACCTGAACCATCCCAGTTTTCATGGTGGCTTAAGACGCCTTCCGCCAAATCCAATGTATCCTGAAACAGATTGAGAATTCTAAATCCGATAATCGGATGCTGCATGAGTTCCTTCTTTTCTTCTTCTGTCAAGTCATCCGTTTTCTTCAGAATGTTTTCACTTAATACGATTTTTCCGATATCATGGAAAAAGCCTGCTTCTTTAAATTTTTTCACCTCTGCTTCCGATAAGTGCATGGCTTGTCCAATATTTTTACACAATTCACTTGCCTTTAAGGAATGCTGTTTTTCTTCAGGATTTTTATGATGCAGCGTT
>JAAYPH010000084.1 GCA_012519955.1 Candidatus Epulonipiscium sp. | reverse complement strand
TATCCAATAGTTTATATGCAATCTCTTCTGCCTGTTCTTTAGTATACCCTTTTAATTTAATCGGTGCCAAAGTTAAATTTTCCATAACATTCATATGGGGAAATAAATTAAAATGCTGAAAAACCATGCCAACTTTCTGACGGATGAGATTGATATTGGTCTTCGGGGATGTAATATCTACACCTTCAAATAATATCTGCCCTTTTGTAGGCTGCTCCATCAAATTAATACATCTTAGGAATGTAGATTTCCCTGAACCACTGGGTCCTATGACAACAACTACTTCTCCCTTTTCAATATGTTCATTTATTCCTTTTAATACTTCTAATTTCCCAAAACTTTTATATAAATCAATAATCTCAATCACTGCGTCTCATCCTCCTTTCTACTATGCGCATAAGTTTAGTAAATATACCTGTTAAAGCAAGGTATATAAGTGCAACAGCCATCAATGGTTCAAATCCTCTGTAAGTCTGACTGGTAATGACATTGGCAGAACGAAGCAAGTCCATTCCTCCAATAAAACCTACAATAGAAGTTTCTTTTAATAAAATGATAAATTCACTTACTAAGGTTGGCAGTATATTTTTGATTGCCTGAGGAATAATAATGTAATACATTGACATTCCATAGCCCATACCAAGAGATCGTGCTGCTTCCATTTGGCCTTTATCAAGCCCTTGAATTCCTGCTCTAATGATTTCAGCAACATAAGCACCACTGTTGATTCCAAACGCCAATCCTGCTACCAAAAGTTTAGGCGCGGAAACTTTTCCGAAAATAACCGTATGCATAATCATAAGCTGTACTACTGCAGGGGTTCCTCTAATAAGATCAATATAAAGCATGGCTATAAAAGAAATAGGATTAAAATCAGCCCATTGATCCAATTTTGTTTCCTTTAAGAATTTAAAGGGTTTAAATTCAGAAATACGGAATAACGCAACGATAATTCCAATTAAAATTCCGATTACAGCTGCAAATGCTGTAACTAATAATGAAAATTTTAAGCCGTCTAAAATATACTTATACCTGTCGTTCCCCAAAAAAATCTCAGTTATTGACATCACTTCACCTCTTATCTTTTCTTTATAATAAACAATCTTCATATGGGTGGGCCATTAATACCTATTTTATCACAGAAAAAGGTTAGCAGCATAGACTGCCAACCTTATTTGTTATCATTATTTTACCTGTTTTTTATTCAGCTGTAAAATATTTTTTAACTAATTCATCATATTCTCCGCTATTTTTCATTTCTTCAAGAACAGAATTGATTGCGTCAACTAATTCGGTATTGCCTTTTTTCACTGCAATCGCATATTCTTCCTGAGTTAATTCAACATCAAGTATTTTAATCTGATCGTTTTGAGCTGCAAAGTTTTTAGCTGGTTCAGTATCCAGTACTACTGCATCTACTTTACCATTTTGTAAATCCATAATAGCAGCAAATCCTGCATTGAATTGTACTACTTCTGCACCTTCAATATTTTGCGCCTCTGCATCTCCTGTTGTTCCTAATTGTACACCGATTTTCTTATTCTTTAAATCTTCAGGTCCTTTGATTGTATCATTATCTTTAGTAACGATAATTACTTGGCTTGCTTCATAATATCCATTGGAGAAGTCAACGTTTTGCTTTCTTTCTTCAGTTACGCTCATTCCTGCTGCAATAAAATCAATTTTACCAGCTTCGAGAGCAGGAATTAATCCGTCAAACAACATATCTTCTATCTGTAGCTCAACCCCTAATTTTTCTGCTACTTTTTTTGCAATTTCAACGTCAAAACCTTCTACATTATCTCCTTCTCTGTATTCGAAAGGAGGAAACTCTGCATTGGTTCCCATAACGATCACTGCTTTATCTCCAGCACTTGATTGTGTATCATTTTTAGATTGACCACATCCAACTAATCCAATAAACATCATGATTGATATCATTAAACACATTAATTTTTTCATGTTTTTCTCTCCCTTTATTTTTTGTATAATTATACATCCATCTGAATAAATAGTCAACTGGTTCTTAGAATTTTTTATAAAAAAAATCCGTGTATGAAATACATTAACACGGATTAAGTATATGAATATATGTCAGTAGATTAAGAGAACATGTATTAAAAATTAATCATTAAGTCATTATTTAGCAAATACTCTTTGCCATAAACATTGATTTTAAGTTCTTTACCTTCGAGAAGCGTAAAGTTACATTGATTTTTGCTTATATGTACCTTTATCGTTCTTTCTTGATAACAGATCTTAAATTCATAGCTTTCCCATTGTTCAGGAATGATAGGATTAAAGAAAATACCCTGCTCTTTAATTCTAAGTCCTGCAAATCCATAAACCATACCCATATATGTTCCGCCCATGTTGGCCGTATGGATACCGTCTTTGGTATTGTGATGCACATTATCCAAATCAAGTCTTGTTGTTTGCATAAAGTAATCGTATGCTTTCTTAATATCTCCTAATTTGGAGGCAACGATACTAAATATGCAAGTTGATAAGGATGAATCATGGGTTGTAATCTTTTCATAGTATTCGTAAGAATTTTTGATTGTGCTTAATTTTTGCTCATCTTCCAACAGGAAATGGGCCAATACAGTATCAGCCTGCTTACATACTTGATATCTGTAAATATAAAGAGGATGATAATGCAATAATAGAGGATAGTGATCTTTAGGCGTATTTTCAAAATCCCAAACAGCCTTAGATAAAAATGAATCGTCTTGAGGATTAATATCTAATTTTTCATCGTAAGGCAGATACATTTTTTCGGATGCTTCCTGCCATTCACGAACTTCTTCTTCCGTTACTTCAAGCCTATCAGCCAAGGAATCCAAGCGATTGTTATCCTTAAGAAGCTCATAGAACTTAGCCGCCCATTTTAAATTGTATTTAGCCATACAATTTGTATAGTAATTGTTATTAACCACACAAGTATATTCATCCGGTCCTGTAACTGCATCTATCCTAAAGCTGTCACCTACATAATGTCCTGTATCCATCCATAGCCTTGCTGTTTCAAATAACACTTCAGCAGCTTTGTTTTCAACGAAATCAAGGTCTCCGGTTACAAAATAATATTGTACAAACATATATGCAATATCTGCATTAATATGATATTGTGCAGTACCAGAGGGGAAGTATGCGGAACATTCACTGCCCGATATGGTTCTCCAAGGATATAGAGCACCTTTTTTATGGCCCAGAATCCTAGCATTTTCTCTCGCCGCATCCAATTTTTCATGTCTATAGTTTAGTAAGTTTTCAGCCAATGCTTTGTCTGTTAACAGGAAAAATGGCAACATATAAATTTCCGTATCCCAAAAATAGTGACCTTCATAACCTTCTCCAGATAAGCCTTTTGCTGCAATATTACTATATTTATCCTTCCCAACCGATTGCAGTAATTCAAAAAGGTTGAAATGAATCCCCTGTTGCAGTCCATCATCACCATTTATCACTACATCTGCCTTAGCCCAGAATGAAGATAAATAAGATGCTTGTAATTCATATAAATTATCAATGGAAATTTCTAAAACTTCCTTCATCTTATCGACAGCAGCCTGATGACAATCCGAAAATCTAATGGAATCTGTAAAAATACAATATTTAATAAGTCGTTGAGTTTCTCCATCCTTAATATTGAGTTTAATTTTGGATGTTAAAGACTGATCATCCTGAATTCTTTCCAGCTCATGTTCTGCTGAAACCACGTGCTTAACTGCACTGCTAACTCTTATATTCGACTTATTGGTGATTGAGGTGATAATGTCAATACCATCAACCGAGTCTAACTTTTCTACCGTAAGATGCTTTTCGTATTCCCCCGCTACTCTCGGATCTGTAGGATCAAAGTAATTGGATACCTCTCCTTTTTGAGTCGATACAAATACTATTTCCCCCGCATAATTGATAGATTTAACAGCATAGTCTATAACAAATAATTCTGGTTTTATAAAACTAGCCATTCTTTGAATATTTATCTCAACAATATGACCCTTAGGAGATTTCCAAATGATATGTCGTTTAGAAATTCCTTCCCTCATGTCTAAAGTTCTTTTAAATTCCAATATTTCTCCATCGAATAAGGAAAATCTTTCTCCTGCAATATACAGTTCTATACCTTGCACATCGGTAATATTAATGATTTTTTGTTTATTATCTATAAAACCCTGCAATTTTTCGCCGTGTTTTACTTCAGATATATCATAAACGCCATTAATATATGTACCTCTGATGGTATTATACTGGTTGGGGTATCCCTCTTCAAAATTTCCTCTAATGCCTATATAGCCATTGGCAACATGAAATAATGTTTCGTCTACCAGAAGCTGAGAAGCCTCTAGAGAATTGCTTGTAATTTGCCATTTTAGGTTTTCTGTCATGTAAAATTCACTACTCCTTTACAGCTCCTGAAATTAAGCCGGACACAATTTGCTTTTGGAATAAAAGAACGATAATAAGTGTAGGTATCGTTACAACAACAGTGGCCGCTGACACTTGCCCCCATAAGATTTCAAACTGAGTTTTTAAGAACGAAACTGCTACAGGAACAGTATGATAATTCTTATCTGTATTAAGTGTTACTGTTAAAAGATACTCATTCCATGCGGAAATAAAAGTAATAATACCTGTTGTAAATACTCCCGGCGCTGCCAATGGGAAGATTACTTTTGACAAGGTTTCAAAAGGTGTTGCCCCGTCGATTTTAGCAGACTCCTCAATAGCTAAAGGTATTTGATTAAAGTGGGTTACCATGATCCAAACTGCAGAAGGCAATGTAATAGTGGAATATGGCAATACAACAAAATAACTGTTAGTAAGATTAAGACTTGTAAATAAGTTATATATAGGTCCTACAACAATCATTTGAGGGAACATGGATATCGCAAGGATAAGCCCTAAAAGGAAGGTTTTTCCCTTAAACTTAAATCTTGAAATAGCATACGCTGCAAGTACTGCTACAGATACAACGTATAGGGTTGTAACGGTTGAAACCACAAAACTATTCCATATAGAGTTAAGGATTCCCTTTTCTAAAATAACTGTTTTAAAGTGTTCTAATACCAATTGCCCTGCATAAATGGAGTATGCACCGTCTCCAAATATCTGGCTGGTAGGCTTAACAGAAGTAATCAATATCCAAAAGAACGGAAACACGATAATACCCATAAAAATCGTAATGATTGTTGTAATGGATACTCTCCATATTTTCTCCGCTCTTTGAGCCTTTACGTTAATATCTTCTGCATTATTAATAACTTGTGTTTTATTAACAGTTTGTGTTTTACTCATGATCCCACCCCCTATTTGTTAGACATAATGTCTGCTCCAAGAACTTTAACGAACAAGAACGCTATAGCTGCAACACAGAAGAACATCATTAAAACAATTACTGCACCATATCCGAAATTGGTTTGTCCAAACATTACTTTATAAGCATAAATGGATAATGTTTCTGTAGAACCTCCTGGTCCTCCACCTGTTAATACGGCAATTAAGTCATATACTCTGAATGCATCCAAGGTTCTGAAAAGAAGTGCTACTAATATGGATGGCTTAAGGAGTGGCAATGTGATTGCTGTAAAAGTTTTAATTCTGCCTGCTCCGTCAATTTGAGAACTTTCGTATAATCCCTTGTCGATGGTTTGAAGTCCTCCTAAAATAAGCAATGCCATATAAGGTGTTGTCTTCCAAACGTCTGATACAATCGCTGATGCCATCGCACCGGTACCGGTAAGTAAAAGATGTTCCGGACTTTGAACAAAACCTATATCAGATGCCAGTTTAGCTATAATTCCGCTGCCACCGTCATACATATAACTCCACATAAGAGCGGATACTGCCGTAGGTATTGCCCAAGGAATTAAGGATATTGTTCTTACTAATCCTACTCCCTTCATTGCTTTATTCATAATCATCGCAAGAGCAAGTCCTAATACGAATTCAATAAATACAGATACAACAGTGAAAAGCAATGTATTTTTAAGTGCTATCCAGAATCTAGCATCTGTTAAGATCTGAACATAAGATTGAGCGCCGATAAAGTTAGAACCTATAAATGATTTATCCAATTCAGAAGTAACCATTTGTAAGTTTTCACCGTTAACTAAATTATCCGCTTTATTCGCTTCATAAAGCTTAACGGTATCCGCTTTGATATTTGTTATATACTCTTCTATTTCTTTTGCTTCATCAGAGGATAATTCTATAACTCCAATTTGAGTTTCGTATTTTGCCATAATCTCTTGGGTATAGCCGATCACTCTCTCAAATTCCTGTTTCTGAGCACTGTCCTGAACTAAATCCTTGTCCTTATTTAAATAGAAACGAACATATTTAACGTTTTCATTAAACGAACTGGTATTAAAACGATCTCCTAAAAACATTTGTGACTTTTGTTGGTCATTCAAACGATAATCAAATACTGTATACTTTAGTGTATCTAGTATGGGCCAAATAGAAAATATAGAGATAATTACAAGAATAGGAAGAATAAATAAAAACTCTCTGAAGGATAGTGTCTTTTGCACCTTACTTCCCCCCCAATACTAAATTGTATTTTTTATAAAGATGGGAATAGCCCTATACTTGGTTCTATTCCCATCTTCATTTCATTCACTATATGACTGTTTTATTTTGTTTTAATTATTTTAAAGCACCTTCAATTGCTGCTACAGTAGCGTCGATATCTTGGCTTCCAGATAAGTACTTGTGTACATTAACTTGGATAGTGTCGGATAATTTTGAGTATTCTGCGCTAACAGGTCTTGCAATTGTTGATGTAAGAGCTTTTTTGAAGCCTTCGGATTTAAGAAGGTCATTAGCTGCGATTACTTCTTCATCGCTAAGTAATGCATTGAATCCTGGTAAGTATCCACCTTTAGTAGAATTGATCTTTTGTCCTTCAGGACCTGCAACGAATTTAACGAATTCCCAAGCGCCTTCCATGTTCTTTGTGTTTTTGTTAATGGATAATAACCATCCACCTACAACGTCACCTTTTGGCAATGGAGCTACGCCAACTTGGTCAGGATTAATTTTGGAATCGTCACTCTTAATAACACCATATTGATATGGCCAGTTTCTGGAGAATACTGCTTTACCTTCTGCGAAGTTTGTATGTGTAGCACCTTCATCATAGTTTAAGATATCTGTTGGAGTAAGAGCAGAATCTGTGAATTTCTTCATTGTTTCAAGTCCAGCTTTAATATCTGTGAAAGCACCTGTAAATTCAGTAGAATTACATGTTAAACCTTCATATTGTTTGGATTGGAATGTGAAAGCTGTTTCTGTTCCGCCTTGACCTTTATATTTTTCCATCATTGCATAAAGATCATCGTATGTATAGTTTCCACTTTCAAGTTTTGCTGCATCTTCTGGGCTTACGATGTCAGAACGATAGTATAAAAGACCTAAGTCTGGGAAATAAGGTAATGTGTATTGTTTACCTTGATAGCTTCCGGATGCCATGGAACCAGCATTAAAATCTTCGATTTTTAATCCAGCTTCGTCCATCATCATGTCTAATGCTTCGATATAGCCTGCTGCTGCGAATTCTCCAGCCCAAACTACGTCAAGAGACATTACGTCGTATTCAGAAGATCCGGATGATAAGGATGTAATTAATTGGTCGTGCATTTGTGCGGAGTCGTTAGTGAACTCAACGATTTCAACTGTGTATTTGTCTTGACTTCCGTTAAATGTGCTTACAAGAGTTTCAAGAGCAGGTGTGCTGTCTGCTTGTACTGCAAAACTAATTTTTGTCTTTTCTGCAGGTGTTTCTGCTGCAGGTGTTTCGGTTTTTTGTTCAGCAGGTGTTTCTGCAGGTGTTTCTTGAGTTGCAGGAGCCTTTGAACAGCCTACGCTTAAAACCATAACCATAGCTACAAGAATACTTAACCATTTCTTCATTTTAATTTCCCCCTTAAATATTTTTTTGTTTTGTGCAAAGTGCTCTATTAAAACACTTGCACTGTTTTTACCAAAAGCTACTCTTTTGTAATCGCTTATTGGATGTTTTTATAATATACTAATTTAAAATTTTTGTATTTCATTATATTAATAAAAGTGTTATAATATTAATGGATAATTTATATATAAGATCATGTGAAATGAGGGGGTTTTTTATGGAATATAACTATATTTATAATACTGCCTTAGAAAAACTAGAAATTTTATACTACTTTGCCCGTGTACCAGTGAGTTTATATAGCAATAATTCCCCCGTGGTACAGTTCCCCGAAAAGCCTTTATCGATGGATGTATTACTAAAAAATCAATCAGAATTTCCGAGTATCATTTTTAGTAAAAATCAAATTCTGACATGTCAATTTGTGATAAATGACTATTTCGAATGCTATATTGTTTTTGAACTTAATGAAACAGATCTTATTTTAATAGGTCCTTTTTTAGATGAAGAAATGTATGATGCTAAGTTTTCAACACTTATAAAGAAAAATTCTCTTCCTATTAAATTAAAAAATAAGCTCGTTGATTATTTTGCTAAACTTCAGGTTTTAGATAATACAAGACGTTTTTATATCAATAAACTGCTCAACTATCTATTTCCTGATGATTCTAATATCCATGTGGATCAGCCTGCATCCACACATGCATCGGTTCCCGAGAATTACTTTGTCACTACATATAAAAATAGGATGAGTATGTTCCAGCATCCCCCGTATTTTTTGGAACAAGTTATTATTAAGATGATTAAAAACGGCACGAAATCCAATGCAAGGCAAATTCTTTCAGAAATCAATTCTTTAAATCGTGCAAAATTATCCGATGATCCCCTACGCTCTTTAAAGAATTCCCTCATATGTTCCTGTACCATCTTTACAAGGGCCGCCATAGAAGGGGGCGTAACGGACTATGAAGCATTTAATATGAGTGATGCATTTATTATAGAGATAGAAAAATCAAACTCCATGGCAGAGCTGGATAGCCTGGAATATAGAATGGTTGAAACTTTTATTGAAAAAGTCAATGAAGCAAATACTTTTAAATTCTCTCCCGTTATTAGAAACACGATGACATATATTGTTAATCACTTATCGGATAAACTTACCCTTAAGGATATTGCTGATAATGTATATGTTCATCCAAATTACCTGAGTGCTTTATTTAAAAAGGAGGTAGGAATAAGCCTTTTCCAATACATCATAAAAAGGAGGGTTGAAGAATCCACTTATTTCCTCAAATACAGCAATGAGTCCATTGCGGATATCGCAGCATTTTATCAATTTTGCAATCAAAGTTACTACATTAAGATGTTTAATAAATATATGGGAATTTCGCCCAATGCCTATAGGCAATCTAATAATTAAAAAAATATTTAC
>JAAYPH010000007.1 GCA_012519955.1 Candidatus Epulonipiscium sp. | reverse complement strand
CCAATAACCCCGTCCGCAGTTAACCCATTGTTTCTTTGAAAAGCCTTGACTGCCTGTTCGGTATTTTCACCGAAAATCCCATCAATACTGTCTATATTATATCCTATGAGTTTTAAAATGCTTTGTATTTCTGCCACATCAGAACCTCTCATGCCTTTTCTCAAGACTCTCAACTGCTTCACCTACTTTTAATAATCATTCCTATACTATTTTATCAAGTTAACTATGCAAATGTGCTCTTTATTTTCAATTTCATTTAAAATTTGGTTCTAAAGTAATATATTTTCTATTTATATAATATATAAGAAGCGCTGGAACAGGAGTGATTATATGAACAAGCTGTTAAATACAATGGTCTATAACTTTTTTATTGCTTTAGGAGTAATACTGGGAGGAGCCCTATTAGGCTGTACCGCTGCCATTTTATGTGATGAAAAACCGGTTAAAATGATGCTTATTTTTTCAGAACAGCTTAAGCTTTGGGCAATTATTGTTGCCTTGGGAGGTACTTTTTCTTCCTTCGAGATTTTAGACTTAGGCATATTAAAAGGAGAATTTAAGGCAGTAGTAAAACAGATCCTCTACATATTAAGCGCTTTTGCCGGGGCGCACATGGGGTATGTCATTCTTCATGCTTTAGGAGAGTACAAATCATGAAAAAGAGAAATTTTTCTGTTTTATGGATTTTTATCTTTGGCTTTCTTATAGGTATAGCATCCTATAATACTATATATATGTCTAAAATTGAAAGTCTAATAAATGAAAATGAATATCTTTCTGCCCAATTAGAAGATCATAGGATTAAATTAAAAAAATTAGAAGAATCCAATCAAAAAAAAGAAACTCCCGTATTAAATCAAATCTCTCCTATTATGCTTAATAAAAATGAAGAGTTTCTTCCGAAAAATGAAATAGATCAATATATAAAAGTTTTATTAAAAAATCAGATTGGTAAAGAGCTCAACCAAATCGATGTAGATTTAATTTATAATGGGCTTAATCGCCGTTTTCTAAAATTTAAAGATGGCGAATATCAATTGGAGATAAGAAGTATTATTGTAACAGATACGATGTATATCTACTACCTCGTCCAAAAAACAAACCCTTAATTTTATTGGTTTAATTTTACAATAATAAAAATGAGTTATAGTGAAACACTATATATAGTAAATAAGCCATAAAGAATTATAATTTAATTGAAAGGGGCTTTATTATGAGAACGAGACCTTTAGATTTTATTGCCTTATTATTAATTATAATTGGAGCTATAAACTGGGGCTTAATTGGCTTTTTCCAATTTGACCTGGTAGCTACTTTATTCGGCGGGATGGACAGTTGGTTAAGCCGAATCATTTATGCGTTAGTTGGATTAGCCGGTCTTTACGGGTTAAGTTTATTCGGAAGAATTGACAATGAATCTGTTAGAAGAACAGAATAAAATCAGAGCCATCATACTCGTTAATTTTAATGCTGAATAATTAAAAAATCGACCTTTTTTAAAAAATTATTTTTTTAAAAAAGGTTTTTTTAATTTTAAGAAGAATATAATTATTATATATAAATTTGTACAATCATATTAAAGGGGGAGATTCTTATGATACAAATCATTGCGGGGGAAAAAGGTGAAGGAAAAACCAAGCATTTAATTGACATGGCCAATCGTTCTGCTAAAACCAGTCATGGTCATGTCGTATATCTGGACAACGACCGAGATCATATCTTCGATTTGCATCATAACATTCGTTTTATTGAAACTACTGATTTTCCTGTTTCTGGGTATAAAGAATTTTATGGTTTTATATGTGGTATTTTATCTCAAGACCATGATATTGATTATGTGTATATCGATGGATTGTTGAAATTGTCTCGTCTCTCTTTAGAAGAAGCACAATCATTTATTGAAAGGTTGAAGGAAATATCAGAAAAATATAATGTTAAATTTATTATCGGAATGAATTGTAAAGAAAAAGAAATCCCCGAAAATTTAAGGTCCTTTTTAATAGCATAAAATATATATAGAGATATCGATCCCCAGTTCATCAGACTGGGGACTTTTAATGTATTTTACGATCTCCTTGAGATATAACGAGTAAAACTCTGTTTTTATTTATAATAGCTTGCAAAATTCCATAAACTTTTTATAAATTATTTTTTAAAATTGAAAAATAATATATTATAGGATTAAATATTGTTATTAAAATAATATGATAAAAATAATTATTCATGTAAAAGGAGTCTACAATGGATCGATTAGTTGAACGCTTTATTAAATATGTGAAATACAATACTACTTCTGATGAAACCTCCAATACTTGTCCCAGTACAAAAACTCAATTAGATTTTGGCAAAGTGTTGGCAGAAGAATGTAAAGCAATTGGATTAAAAGATGTAACTATTGATGAAAACGGATATGTAATGGCAGTTCTTCCATCGAATTGTAATGAAAATGTTCCCGTAATAGGCTTCATTGCTCATATGGATACGAGTCCCGATATGAGCGGTAAAAACGTTAATCCTCAGATTATAGAAAATTATAATGGTGAAGATATCGTCCTAAACAAAGAAAAGAATATTGTATTATCTCCTAAGATTTTTCCTAATTTAGCTCAATGTGCAGGAGATACTTTGATTACAACAGACGGAACTACCCTTTTAGGGGCAGATAATAAAGCTGGCATTGCAGAAATTCTTACTGCAATGGAATATCTTATTCAGCATCCTGAAATTAAACACGGTAAAATATGCATTGCCTTTACTCCTGATGAAGAAATAGGCAGAGGTGCCGATCTCTTTGATGTAAATAGATTTGGAGCTGACTTTGCTTATACGATTGACGGAGGCTTACTCGGAGAATTGGAGTATGAGAATTTTAATGCTGCTCAAGCAAAAATTACAATATACGGTCAAAATGTTCATCCCGGCACTGCAAAAAACAAAATGAAAAATGCAGTATTAATAGGAGTTCAGCTTGCTCAGCTTTTCCCAGAGAAAGAAGTCCCCGCCCATACGGATGGCTATGAAGGTTTTTATCATTTAAACAATTTCAACGGTAATGTGGAAAAAGTTGAAATGGTATATATTATCCGAGATTTTGATATGGATAATTTTAATAACCGCAAAAACTTTGTAAAAATGGCTGTTGAAAAAATAAATGAGTTATATGGCGATGGCACAGTTCATTTGGAATTAAGAGATCAATACTATAACATGAAAGAAAAGCTGGAAGATAAAATGTACATTGTAGAAAGAGCTTTCAATGCAATGAAAGCTGTAGGCGTTGAACCTAAAATTAAACCTATTCGCGGCGGCACTGATGGTTCGAGATTATCCTATATGGGTCTTCCCTGCCCTAATATCTTCACTGGTGGTGATAATTTTCACGGCAGATACGAATATATTTCAGTGAATTCCATGAGAAAAACAGTAGAAGTTATTGTAAAAATTGCTGAAGTAATCTAACTGCCCCTTGAGTTTCTACAAATTTTGTGATAATATATGACCAATTATTAAGATATATGTGATGACAGAGTCAAGTAGCATTTCATGGTTACAAATTCAGAGAGCAGATCGGTTGGTGAAAGGTTTGCAGCACATGAATATGTGAAATACACCTCTTGAGCATTAGGATAAAATCCTAACGGCTTCTCACCGTTATATGAGGCTAAAGGTATACAACATCATTGTATACGAACTAAGGTGGTACCACGGGTTCTCTCGTCCTTACATGATAAGGCGAGAGTTTTTTTATGAAAATTATTAAGTAAAGGAGATTTTCTATGCGAAATGTATATGATATTTTAAAAGAAAGAGGCTTTACTGAACAAACAACCCATGAAGAAGAAATAAGAGAATTGCTTGGAAAAGAATCTGTTACTTTCTATATTGGTTTTGATCCTACTGCGGACAGCCTTCATGTAGGTCATTTTGTTACAATCATGGCTATGGCTCATATGCAAAAGGCTGGCCACAGACCAATTGCACTTATAGGCGGCGGAACAGCAATGGTTGGAGATCCAACGGGTAAAACCGATATGCGTAAAATGATGACCGAAGAAACCATCGCTCATAATGCAGAATGTTTCAAAAAGCAGCTTTCCAGATTTATAGAATTCGGTGAAGACAAAGCAATTATGGTCAATAACGCAGATTGGCTGCTCAATCTAAACTATATCTCCTTTTTAAGAGAAATAGGTGTTCATTTTTCTGTAAATAGAATGCTCACCTATGAAAGTTATAAAACAAGAATGGAAAAAGGACTTTCTTTCTTAGAATTTAATTATACGCTTATGCAATCCTATGACTTCTTAGAATTATACAGAAAGTATAATTGTAAGCTGCAACTAGGAGGCAATGACCAATGGTCTAATATTCTGGGAGGTGTGGAACTCATCCGCAGAATTGGTCATGATGATGCTTACGGTATGACCTTCAGCCTTCTTACAACCAGCGAAGGTAAAAAAATGGGCAAAACTGAAAAAGGAGCTATTTGGCTTGATCCTGAAAAAACTTCTCCTTATGACTTCTATCAATATTGGAGAAATGTCGCAGATGCAGATGTGAAGAAATGTCTCTCCCTGCTTACCTTCCTTCCTATGGAAGAAGTCAATCGATTAAGTGCTCTTGAGGGAGCAGAAATCAATAAAGCAAAAGAAGTCCTAGCCTTTGAAGTTACTAAAATTGTCCACGGGGAAGAAGAAGCGAAAAAAGCAGAAACAGCTGCTAAAGCTCTATTTGCTGGCGGTGCCCAGGGCGGCTCAATTCCTACCACAGAAATTTCTAAGGAAGAATTAAAAGAAGGAATGGATATCATCACATTGCTTCAAAAAACAGGCCTTACCCCTTCCCGTTCAGAAGGACGTCGTTTGATTCAGCAAGGAGGTATTAAAGTCCAGGATCAAAAGATCACAGATATTGATTACTTAGTAACAGAGAACGATTTTTCAGATAATACTGTAATGATTCAAAAAGGTAAAAAAGTATTCCATCGTGTTCAATTAATCTAAAAAGCCTTGGGAACTATAGTTCCCAAGGCTTTTATGCATTGGATTTACTATCCATATAACGAACAAGCAATAATTTTAATAATGCTGCAGCCGGTACAGCCAATAACATTCCAAGTATTCCAAACAAGGACCCTCCCACAGCAAGGGCTACCACTATAGCAACTGGATGAACATCCACACTTTCTCCTACAATTTTGGGGGCAATGATTGCCCCGTCTATTTGTTGAAGAATTAATAGGGTAATAACTGCGTATAAAGCCTTCATCGGATTATCACTTATTAAGCCCATGAGGGCTGCAGGAATCATTCCAATGATGGGGCCAAAATAAGGAATTATATTGGCAATACCTGCGATAATGCCAATGATAATTGGAAAGTCAATTCCAATGATCGCAACGCTTATTCCTATCAATATGCCCATAATAAGTGAATCCGTTAATTGCCCTCTTATGTATCCCGATAAGACATGGTCAACATCTCTCCAAAGTTGTTCTCCACTTTTAAGAATTCTATTGGGTAAAATGATTTTAAATAATCTATTGGTTAAACTGATGAAGCCGGCTTTGTCTTTTAATAAATAAAATGCTATAACCATTGCCATTGTAAAGTTAACAACTTGGTTGCCGGCCTTTGTTATGCTTTCAATAACCTTTGCAGTAATACTTTGCACGAGGCTACCTAACTTACCTGAAAGCTCTTGTATTGCCTCCTCAGCTTCTTGTAAGAATCCTATACTGTCCAATTTTTGCTGAATATTATATACCATATTATTAAATGACAGTGTATATGCTCTAATACTATCCACTAAGTTATCGACATTCTTAAAACTTTTATTATTTCCTATACTGGATGAAAATAAAAGTCCCACCAAAAGGATTACTGAAATAACTGTAATATAAGTAAGAAGGGTTGAAATGGTTCTTGTATTTTCTTTTTTATTCAACTCATTTTTATCACTTTTTTTAGAATGCTTTTTCTTTTGACTGTATTTTAAGTATAAGGGTTCTACAAGATTTTTTTGATAAAGCTCTACAAGAGGATCCAATAAATACGCAATAACTACTCCTACAAAAAACGGTGATAGCAGAGAAAATATTTTTGAAATAAACAAACCCAAACTTACAGATATCGGAACGATATTTTGAATAATAAGTGCTATGCCAAATATGACAAGCAATGTGAAGATAACATGAAAAGATATTTTTAAATATTGTTTATCCCACGGCAATTTCATGATTATTTTTACCACATCTTTCTCTATGATTTAAATTCCTCAAATTTAAATTAATTTTATGATTATTATACACATTTAGATGTCGCAGGACAATACAAATATTGGTACTTATTTTATCTCTTTAAGTACAGCTAATAAAAATTCCCACGTTCTTTTAGCAGAAGAAATACTTAATCTTTCATCAGGCGTATGAACATCATACATATCCGGTCCAAAAGAAATCATATCGATTCCTTCTATTTTTTCTGCAAAAAATCCGCATTCCACTCCGGCATGGATTGCATTGATTCTAGACTTTTTGCCATACATTTCTTCATAAACCTTTTCGAAAAGGTTGCGTATTTTTGAATGGGTAGTATATTGCCATGCAGGATATTCTCCTCGGGTAAAGAATTCAGCCCCCACTACATCAGCCAATCTTTTAATTTGATTGATAATCGCATATTTACGAGTTTTAACTGAGCTTCTTACTGCACTAATAAATTGTATTTTATCTTTATCGGTTATTACAACGCCTAGATTCGTTGAGCTCTCCACCAATCCCTGCATATCCATACTCATGGATTGAATACCATTAGGGATAAGGGTAAGTACATCAATTACTTTCTTTTTAGTTTCTTCTGATAAAATTTCGTCAGTTGATTCCCTTACAAGCTCAAGTTTAACAGTAACGTCTCCATCAGAAGTGCTATATTCGTTTTTGAAGATTTCGTTCCATTCATCTATGATCTCAGTCAATTTACTTACATCGTTATCATTAACTTGTACAACCGCATCCATCTCTCTTGGAATAGCATTATCTTTAAGTCCTCCATTGACGGATATCAAATTAAAGGATATTTTCTCTTGAAGATCAAAAAGGATTCTTCCCATCATTTTATTGGCATTGCCTCTTCCTTTATCAATTTCCTGACCGGAATGGCCACCTTTTAAGTTTCTAATCTGAATAGAATACACTGCCCCTTCTTTTTTTCCTGATACCCATTCAGGCTTTAATATTAAATGAGCTCTTGCTCCTCCTGCACAACTTACCAGAAATTCTCCTTCTTCTTCTGAATCCATGTTAATTAATATTTTTCCCGCTAATTTGGAGGCATCCAGTTCGGCAGCACCTTCCATCCCTGTCTCTTCATTGGTAGTAATTACAACTTCCAATGGAGGATGGGGAATATCTTCTGAAGACAGTAAAGCGAGGCAATATGCGATAGCAATTCCATTGTCCGCACCTAAAGTTGTTCCTTCTGCTTCAACAAAATCTCCATTTACTTTTAAATGAATAGGGTCTTTTAAAAAATCATGCTTTGTATCTTTATTCTTTTCACAAACCATATCCATATGACCTTGTAAGATAACAGCCGGTGCATCCTCATATCCTGAGGTTCCAGGCTTTTTAATGATAACATTCAGAGCATTATCTTGAATAACATCTAAATGATGTTTATTTGCAAAATCCACCAAGTAATCGCTAATTTGCTTTTCATTTCCCGACCCTCTAGGAATTCGGCTGATTTCTTCAAAATACTGCCATACACTTTTGGGTTCCAATCCTTCTAAAATCATGTTCATATCCATTTCCTTTCTATTTAATCATTATAAAAACCAAGTCATATATCTATTTTTGACTTGGTCTTATTTAAATATAACATATTTATTTAATTTTTAAAACTATGAATCGGTGCAGGAATACGTCCTCCTCGATGAATAAAATCTTTGCAGCTAAAATTGTTTACCGGCATAATAGGTGCATAGCCTAGAAGTCCTCCAAATTCAACGATATCTCCGACTCCTTTACCGATTACCGGAATAATACGAACCGCTGTCGTTTTGCCATTGATCATTCCTATAGCCATTTCATCTGCAATAATTCCTGAAATGGTTTCTTCAGAAGTATCCCCAGGAATTGCAATCATGTCAAGACCAACTGAGCATACGCAAGTCATAGCTTCTAATTTCTCCAAGGTTAATGCTCCTGCTTCTACCGCTCGAATCATCCCCTGATCCTCGCTGACAGGAATAAATGCACCACTAAGACCACCAACATAGGATGAAGCCATTACCCCACCCTTTTTTACATTGTCATTTAACAGTGCCAAAGCAGCTGTTGTTCCCGGAGCCCCTGCATTCTCTAGTCCCATTTCTTCCAGTATTTCTGCAATACTGTCTCCAATAGCCGGAGTTGGGGCAAGGGATAAATCAATGATACCAAAGGGAACATTCAGGCGTTTAGCTGCCTCCTGGGCAACCAATTGACCTACCCTTGTAATTTTAAAAGCTGTCTTTTTAACCATTTCACAAAGGGTTTCAAAATCTTTTCCTTTAACCGACTCCAGAGCTTTTTTAACAACTCCAGGTCCACTGACACCTACATTTACAACACAATCTCTTTCTCCTACTCCATGAAAAGCTCCTGCCATAAAAGGATTGTCTTCCGGTGCGTTACAAAACACAACAAGTTTTGCGCATCCTATAGAGTCTTTTTCCTTGGTATTTTGAGCTGTCTGTTTTATGATTCTTCCCATATTTTTAACAGCATCCATATTAATTCCTGATCGTGTAGTGGCCAGATTCACCGAAGAACAAACTCTTTCTGTTTCAGCCAATGCCTGTGGAATTGAGTTCATAAGAATCTCATCGGAGGGATTTGATCCTTTTTGAACCAAAGCAGAAAAACCACCTATAAAATTCACTCCCACTTGTTTTGCCGCCCGATCCAAGGCATGGGCAACGGATACATAGGAGTCTGTTTGACATCCTGCTGCTGCTATAGAAATCGGTGTAACGGAAATTCTTTTATTCACAATGGGAATTCCAAATTCTTTTTCTATTTCTTCTCCTGTCTTTACCAAGTTCTCCGCAGTTTTTGTAATTTTATCGTATATCTTTTGATTAAAACGATTAATATCACTATCGGCACAATCCTGTAAGCTAATTCCAAGCGTAATAGTTCGTACATCCAGCTTGGCTTCTTCAATCATTTTATTTGTTTCTTGTACTTCCAAGCGTGTAATCACTGCTTTTCCTCCTTTGAATTAAGGAATTAAATTCGATGCATGCTGTTAAAAATTTCTTCTCTCTGAAGTTTAATGACAACACCTATTTCATTACCTAAAATTTTTAAGTCCTCTTCGTTCTTTTCAAATGACTCGGTGGAATTCGATAAATCAACGATCATCATCATATTAAAAAATCCTTGAACAATGGTTTGGGATATATCCAAAATATTAATTTGCCTTTCTGAAAGCAATGTGCAAACCTTTGCAATGATGCCAACACGGTCTTTTCCTACAACGGTAATGATACCTCTCATTTCCATACCCCCATTCTATTTCAAAATCAGTTTAACATATTCTACTTAGTGTAATCAACCGTTCTTAATTTTCTTTTCTTTAATATTGCAAAATACATTTTAGTTTCATGAATAACGACTCCGCTTAATCCAATCAACCCAATTAAATTCGGTATTGCCATTAATCCATTCACTATATCCGCTAAAGTCCAAATCATATCTAATTTTAAGAATGCTCCAATGCCTACGAGAACAATATATATAAATCTGTAGGGTTTTATGCCATTTATGCCGAATAAATACTCAACACATCTTTCCCCATAATAATTCCATCCCAAGATGGTAGTAAAGGCAAAGAATATTAAACCTATGGTTACAATGTATTGTCCCACGCCAGCTATAGGCAGACCTACACGAAATGCTTGGTTGGTCATTGCAGCTCCTTCAAGTTCCGAACTCCACGCCCCTGTTACAACCAATACAAGACCTGTCATCGTACATACGATAATGGTATCTATAAATGTACCTGTCATAGAAATAAGTCCTTGTCTTACACAGGATTTTGTTTTTGCAGCGGCTGCTGCTATAGGTGCGCTTCCTAAACCTGATTCGTTAGAAAAAACCCCACGGGCAATTCCGTTTTTAATTGCCATCATTACAGTTGAACCTAGAAAACCTCCTACTGCCGCTGTTGTTGTAAATGCACTTTTGATAATAAGCGCTACCGCCTGTGGAATGGCAGAAGCATTAAAGATTAAAATAATTATTCCGCCAACAATATAAAATATAGCCATAAAAGGAACAATCAATTCTGATGCTTTTGATATCGTTTTGATGCCTCCGAGGGTTACCATTGCCACCAAAACCGTTAGTATAATGGCTGTAATCCAAATAGGTATATTAAGGCTATCTTTAGCTGCGGTGCTAATAGATTGTACTTGTGCAAAGGTACCTATACCTAAACAAGCCACAATAATCCCGAACAGTGCAAAAAGCTTCGCAAGCCATTTGTTGCCTAATCCTTTTTCAATATAGTACATAGGTCCTCCGGACATCTGTCCGTTTTCGTCTACCACACGGTATTTAACTGCTAAAAGACCTTCGGCATATTTGGTTGCCATTCCAAAAAATGCTGCGACCCACATCCAGAACAAAGCGCCAGGGCCTCCTGTTTTGATTGCTGTAGCAACCCCTACAATATTTCCTGTTCCAATGGTAGCGGACAATGCGGTACATAAAGCTGCAAAACTGGATACATCCCCTTCCCCAGAATCATCATCTTCATCCTTAGTAAATAAATATTTTAATGCTAATGGCAACTTTGTTATTTGCAATAATCCTAATTGAATTGTTAAAAATAATCCTGTTCCCACCAATAGGATCAAAAGCGGCGGTCCCCATACCCATCCATTTAATGTGTTTAGAAAATTCATCATGTTACTTCCTCCCTGTCATTTAAATTAGTGATAAAATGTTAGGAAAAGATTTTTAAATGAACTCGTTAATATGCAATAAAAAAAGACCAAAAAAATATTGGCCTCTGAAAAACGCAAAAATATACTATGCATCTTTGCATAATATATGTAAGCTCTGTCCTTTTACCTGAGAGTTTCACCGCAATCATTGATTACGGCTTACTCCTTCGGTGTTCATTTAATGAATCTCTCCAGAGGTTCGTCCAATTACAGTCATGGTACCTGAAAGATTTACTTCTTCGGTGGATGTTTCCATCTCTCTCCTGCAATCTTCATCCGAATTATTCAATTGATTTAATCATTTTATCATAATATATTTTAATGATCAATTATTTTTTAATCTTTTCTATTATTTTTTCTACCTGCTCTCTTAAAAGTATAATATCTTCTTCTATAAGTACCTCTTCTAGAAAATCTTCTATATTTCTTTTAGTGGATTCATATAAAGTATGGATCATCTTATACTCTCCACAAATACTCTCATTGGTCATCATCTTTTTAACCACTTCAACAATGTCGCAGGGCATAATCTTCCACATAGAAATGGAATGTCTCTTATTTTTAGGTCTATGATATCTATGTATGTAAAAATTATCAAAATCCTTTATATACTTAATACCCTTTTCTTTAATGAATATGACGATCCTGGTGCCTGTATATTCTAAAGTTTCGCTTCGATATTGTTTTACAAAGTGAATGTGAGAACGGCGTCTGTTTGATGACATAAGGCTTCATTCCTTGTCACATAATCTTTTTTCATAAATAGGAATATAGGTTAATATTCCGTTGATTCGTCTGCTTTCCATAAGGACAATAGAATCTACTTGTATCAGCTTATGGTCTATAATCATTTTTTTCCTAAGATCATCAAAAGAATCTTTGATTTGCACACGACGGGCCAAGGTAATATGGGGTTTTAAAGGTTTGTTCTCCCGTGGAATGCCTATCTTAAATAATTCTGATTGGACCGTATTGTATAACTGATTGAGTTCTGAAACCTCTCCTTTAAGTCCAATCCAAATAAGATGTTCATTTTGTCTTTCAAAGGAACCTAGTTGACTCAGTTCAAGCTTAAATCCTTTGCTGCTTTCTGCTCCTTGATCCATAGCTTTTTGAATATTAATAATTTCTGATGGATTGACTTCACCAATAAATCTTAAAGTAAGATGAAAATTCTCTTTGAGAGAGAAATTTCCCTTATAACAGAATGAACGAATCTCATTTTGCACTTCCTGTAAATAAGATTTAATAGCTTCATTGAACGTGATAGCAATAAATATTCTCATTTTTCCTCCAATAGTTTTCTCTTGTTTTTTATTGTTTATTTTTTTATAAAATCATCAATATCACTATAATTTTTTATTGGTACAGAATTCATGTTTCTTAATATGTATTCATTGCCTTTTAAGGTTGAATAGTTATTAAATATACTGGAATATTTCATACATCCAATCTTTTTATTTTGTTTTCGAGCAAAATTTACCGTATGCATGGTTCCCCCAGTTTCTTCAGTTTCAATGACTATGATCCCTTTGCTTAATCCGCTTTGAAGTCTGTCCCTCTCAATGAAAGAATAATTTTTAGGTTTTTCAAAAGGAAAATACTCGCTGATGAGACAACCTCCTGCGGCAATAATTTCCTCAGCCAACTTTTTATTTTCATTGGGATAGATCATATTTAAACCATGGGCAAGAATAGCAGCCGTTTTTCCTTTATGCTTTAAACAGCCTATATGGGCCCCGGTATCACAGCCCAATGCCAGCCCACTAATCACCCCTATATTTTTTTGGGCCAAATATCCTCCAATCATTTTTGCAATTTCTTTTCCATAGGCTGTAGGCTCTCGAGTACCTATCACCCCAATACAATTTTCTTCCTTTTTAATAAACTCATATTTTCCTTTAATAAATAAAAGCAATGGCGGATCATCGATCGCTTTCAACGAAGAAGGGTATCTCGTATTCTGAAAATCCACGATATCAATACGGGCTTTCTCTGCCCAATCCAAAATTCGTTTGCTTTTTTCATAAAAATGATAAAGATCAGTAGAAGAAATTTTATAAAATTTATTACTAATGATTTCTTTTAAATGATGAATCGTCAAATCTTCTTCGCTATATTGACTTAAGAGTTTATACGCATTTCTTCTTCCAATTCCTGGCGTGAGCAATAGTGCTATTATATCTATAGTATTCACTATTACCACCTCCTTTTAAT